>JBLYYV010000205.1:0-2759 GCA_048550095.1 Gammaproteobacteria bacterium | reverse complement strand
CCGTCGACCGCGATGAATTCGTCATCCGGGCCGGCGAGGCTGCGGGCCGGAACTTCTTCGATACCGGTCGGCCAGTAAGCGTAAGCGATCAGGCCGACGTAGCTGATGACCAACAGCAGGCCAAGGCCGGCGAGCAGACGTCCGAGTATGCGCATGGATTTATCCTTTTGTCGTAGCGTCGCTATTCTATTCGTCGACCAGCCGCGATCGGCGCATAATGTGACCATGATTCCATTCATTACGCATCTGGTGGTCACGGCGGCCCTGTTGCTGATCGTCGCGAACCTGGTCGAAGGCATCAAGGTCGAAGGCTGGGGGGCGGCGCTGCTGGGTGCGCTGATACTGGGTGTGGCGAATGCCGTGGTAAAACCGCTGATGGTGTTTCTGACCCTGCCGCTGACGCTCGTTACGTTCGGCCTGTTCCTGCTCGTGGTCAACGGCGTCACGCTGCAGATTGCGGGGGCGCTGACGCCGGGGATCCATATTAAGGGCTGCGGCTCGGCGATACTCGGCAGCCTTGTCTTGTCATTGTTGAACGTCGCGATTTCGCTCGCCTTCCCGCCGATCTGGCCGGTAATCTAGCGGTTATTTCCGGTTTCCGGTTGCCGGGTGTTGCTTGAGCGGATCGTCAGCGGCGTTCACGGCCGCTTGCGCGCGGCGGATCGGCAAGCCGCTGTTGATACTGGACCTCGGACGCTTCGGTGTTGACGATGCAGTCGCGCGTCTGGGCGCATGGCTTGACGAAACCCGTCCCCGCGTTCTGAATATCGCGGGGCCGCGCGCGAGCGGGGAGCCGTAAATTGCCGCCGCAGTGTTCGAGATCCTGGTACCCGCATTGAAGCGACACATGGGAGGAGTTTCAGGGGCATGAGTCAGCGATGGAAAATCAGGTTGCTGTTGTTACTGCCATGGCCGTTGCTATATCTCGGTTACTGGGCTGAGTTCAACGTCAAGGGCCCGGCATCGGAAGGCTTCGGTGCCGGCGGTTACGCATCCGCGATTGTGGCGACCGCGTTCGGCGTCGCGTTCTTCGGACTCAACCGGGCGATCGTCTACGCGAACAGCCTGCCGGAACCGACGGGCCTGGACCGGCTGCTGTATTTTCTCGCGATTGCCCTGTACGCCGTCGGGTTGGTCGTGCTGTTGCCAATAATCTTTTTCCTGATGATGGGCTTGCCGCTGTCGCTGGTCGGCATCGTGCTCGTCACAATCGCGCTGCTTAAATGGAACATGAAAACACCCGAGGTACACAGGAATGACGAGCAGAAATAACGCCCGCAACTTCGTCCTGCGCCTGCTGCTGGCGGGCATCGTATCGAGCGCGATGCCCCCTGGCGCACTAGCCGAAGAAACCACGGAATGGGGTTCGATCGAAGTCGTCGGCCGCGAAGTCGCGCCGGGGACAAGCAACAAGTTTCCATTCAGTCCGGACCGGTCGTTCGAGGCGTCGTATCTCAATACGCCGGTGTTCGTCGCGCGCGGGCGATCACCAGGGCCGACTCTGTGCCTGACGGCCGGCGTTCACGGTGACGAGATCAATGGCGTTGAAGTCGCACGGCGAGCTTTCGCGAACGTAAACCCGGCGACGCTTCGCGGGACATTGATTGCGGTCATGGCCATCAACGCGGAGGGCTTGCGTTCCGGCAGCCGGTATCTGTCGGATCGTCGCGACCTGAATCGCGCGTTCCCGGGCAGCGCGGGCGGCAGCATCGCTTCACTCATCGCACATGAGATTTTTACGGACGTGATGGTCCATTGTGACGCACTCATCGACCTGCACACCGGATCCAACAAGCGCTCCAATCTGCCGCAGATCCGAGCCGATCTGAGTGATCCGGAGATTCGTGACCTGGCAATTCACTTCGGCCTGGGGATCGTGATCGATGGCAAGGGTCCGGATGGGAGCCTGCGGCGCGAGGCGGCCAAGGCCGGCATCACGGCCATCATCTACGAGGCCGGCGAGCCCCTGCGTTTCCAGGAAGAGGAGATCGCGCGCGGCGTCGACGGCGTCGACAGCGTAATGGCGCACCTGGACATGACCGACGGCGTCGACCGTGAGATCCCCGAATCGCGGATCTACATGCGTACGGTCTGGATTCGGGCGCCCCGGGGGCATGCGGGATTCTTTTTTCCGACGGCCGAAATGGGCGCAGATGTCGAGGTCGGCGATTCGCTCGGCCGTATCGTAGACCCGCTCACCGATGAGGTTTTCGAAGTCACTGCGACGCTGACGGGGGAGATCATCGGTATGGCCGTGCCCCAGCCGGTGTTGTCGGGCTATGCGCTGTTCCATGTGGCTCGGCACGATTAGTCCTTTCAGCCAATAGCGACATGTCGGAGCATCATCGCCTCGAGTTACTTCCTGAGACCTGCGCGATCGCGCGACTCGACCCGGATGCCGACGTCCCGGATTGGATCGCTGGCGAGTTTCAATCGGTCAGCCGGACGAATGACGAGCTGTCGATCGTCTGTGCCGAGTCATGTGTCCCGGTCGGCGTCGCCGCGCAGCGCGGCTTTCGCTGTTTTCGCATCGCGGGCAAGCTCGACTTCGCTGCGACCGGCATTTTGGAGTCGCTGCTCGGGCCGCTGGCTGATGCGCATGTCAGTGTGTTCGTCGTATCGACGTTCGACACGGACTACGTGCTCGTGCCGGGCGGACGCCTCGAGGACGCGACAGCTGCCCTTGCGAGCGCCGGCCATGTCGTCGATCAGGTTGAATGGCGCGACTGATGTTTGGGGTTCGTATTTTCCACGGTCAT
>JBLYYV010000204.1:0-5366 GCA_048550095.1 Gammaproteobacteria bacterium | reverse complement strand
GCCGAACTGCAATCCGGCTGGATCGCCGGAGGCGGCAGGCTCCTCGGCTTGCGCTGGAGAACCCGCGCGGGCGCGCGATTCGATTGCGGCCTGATATGTCTGCAGCCCGGTGAGGCCCGCTGGCGGCGGCTGCTGGTCCGCCTCCGGGTGCCGATGTCGGCTCCATTCGCGTAGAATTTCGGCTGCCGCGTGGCGTCGATCCGCGTCAGCCGGAACCCGGAAACCAAAAAACGTGAACTGTGTCTGCAAAACAACATCCACGCGCGAACTTTTTATCCGCGCACGGGTCTATGCGACAGGTGGCGGCCTGTTTCGTACTTTTTCGGGCACAGGTCGGCCATGAGTAACAAGGCAGAAGATCAGCTTCTCGTCGAGCGCGCCCAGCAGGGTGACAAGCGAGCATTTGATCTGCTGGTGCTGAAGTATCAGCACAAGATCGTGAAATTGATTATGCGTTACGTACGTGACCCGTCGGAAGCGCTGGATGTGTCCCAGGAAACGTTTATCAAAACGTACCGGGCGTTACCGAAATTTCGCGGCGACAGTGCCTTCTATACATGGCTTTATCGCATCGCGATCAATACCGCGAAAAACCACCTCGTTGCGATGAAACGGCGGCCGGTCGACTTCGAAGTCGATCTGCAGGATCCGGAGTCGTATGAGATCAATGCGCGTTTGCGGGACATCGACTCGCCGGATCGTATCGCGCAACGGGAAGAGTTGCGCGAGACGGTCGAGGATGCGATCGCCGGATTGCCGGTGGAATTGCGAGTAGCGATCGTCCTCCGAGAGATCGAGGGTATGAGTTATGAGGAAATCGCGCGCGCGATGGACTGCCCGGTAGGTACCGTGCGGTCGCGCATTTTTCGCGCGCGTGAGGCGATCGACGGGCGTATCGCTCCGTTGGTCAGGCATACGGAAGAGGGAACGACGTGATACATCGTGTCGTCGCGGGACGTTGGAGACAGAGGAGCGGAGAATGACCCAGACACTGGACGAGCAACTTTCATCATTGCTCGACGGCGAATTACCTGAAGAGCAGTATGAACTCCTGCTGCGACGACTGGAGAGTGAGCCTGATTTGCGTAATCGATTCGCGCGTTACAGTTTCATCGGCGACGTGTTGACGGATTCCCAGGTGCAGGTCGACGCACTGCAGATCGCCGACCAGGTGCGTGCCGAAATCAGTCAGTCCGACGAGGGCGCGGCAAGACAATTGCCGTCGCGAAGCGCAGGATTCGCTCCCGGATTGTTTGGCGCGGGCATCGCCGCGGCTGCGGCCGTGATTGTTGCGATTAATCTGAGTCCGGGTTCGAACGATTCCTCGTCGGTGAGACTGGCCGGCGTCACCCCGGTTGCGGTCGACGTTCCCGCGGTGGTGCGCGAAGAAGCGACAACGCCGCCAAGGGCAAATGTCGCACCCGAACGGATGACGCGCTATCTCGTCAGCCATGCGCGTTTCGAGAACGCCGCGTCAAGGCAGTTCGTCGATTCTCACGTCGTCATGCCTGCATTTCAGCGAGCCGCCTGGCAGACATCCGGGATTCGCCGGTGATGTCAGTCGCAGCGCGGGCGCCGTCGACTCATAAACCGCTTCATGCGCTCCGGCGTTGCATCGGAATTGTTCTGATCTCCAGTGCCTGGCTCGCGCCCGCAATTGCTGACGATTCGCCGAGAGACTGGCTCGATCGAATGGTCGGCGCATCCGGCAAAGTCAGTTATCGCGGCACGCTCGTTCATATGTGCGGCGGCAAGGTCGATGTCGTCAAGGTCGTCCATCGCGTTCATGACGGGCATATTACCGAGCGCGTCAAGTCGCTCGATGCGGACGGCCGAGAGATCATTCGAAATCCCGATGAGGTGATGTGCATTCTGCCGGACCAGCGCACCGTGCTGGTCGGAACGATGCAGTCGGCAGTTCATGCCGACAGTGTCCTCGACGCGGAAATCAGCTTCGCGAATCTCAATGACACGAATTACCGGCTGCAGACGCAACGACAGGAGCACGTCGCCGGCCGCGCGGCAGAAGTTGTCGCGATTCGGCCCATCGATCATTATCGTTTCGGCTACCGCTTGTGGATCGACCGCGAGCATGCGCTGCCGTTGAGGTATGAGTTGCTGGACGAGCACGGCGACTCGATCGAGAAAACGCTCTATACGCAAATCAGTTTTACCAATAGCGTCGGCGAGGACGAGGTCGAGCCGACGATCGCGGTGGACAGCTTCGTATGGCAGAACAGCGGTGGCGATCGCGCGGCGGCGTCGGTTTCGCAACCGCCCGAGCCGGATGCTTCTGCGGTTGGTTGGCATGTGGGCGAGATGCCGTCGGGCTTCAAGCTCGTCGCGGTCGAGATTGTGCCGGGTGAGGGGCAGCACGCGGATACTCGCCATCTCGTTTACTCCGACGGACTCGCATCGGTGTCCGTATTTATCGAATCGGAATCCGACGAATCCGAGCGCCAGGCAGGTGCATCCAAGATGGGCGCGATGAATGCATACACCACGATGGTCGACGAGTTCCTGGTGACCGCTGTTGGTGGCGTGCCGGTGCGCACCGCCATGATGATGGCGCTGTCTGTCGCGCGCATGCCGAACGAGCGATGAAGGTCGCAAACCGTCGGAATTGCGAGACGCCTCGAGCCTCTTCATGAACACGGTTACTGGCACGGTCACGTCGGCGACAGCCGAGTACATCATGGTCGAGTTCGATCGAACGCCGGGTTGTGGTGCCTGTGCCAGCGGGTTGGGATGCGGATTCGGCCCTTTGCTGCACCTGTTCACCGGATCGGGGGCACGCGCCATTCGCCTGAGTAATTCGTCCGCGGCGCCCCTGCGCAGCGGCGATCGCATCCGCGTCGCAATTGCCGGCCGCACGCTCGCGCTCTACGCAGGACTCGCCTACGGCTGGCCCCTGGTCGGTGTCGTCGCGGGTGCCGCGATCGGTGCGTCCATATTGCCGGCCGGCGGAGACCTGGCGGCAGCGACCGGCGCCGCACTCGGTGCTGCCGTTGCCTGGTTCGCCCTGAAATGGCAGGGTGCGGTGGCAACCGGCCTGCAGTCTCGTTTATTCGTCGTCAGATGAGCGCGACGGTCGTCGTCTACAGTCGCCGGGGCTGTCACCTGTGCGAATTGCTGCTCGAGGAACTCGGGCCGCTCGTGCGGGGTATCGCGGAAATTCAGGTCCGTGACGTCGACGAAAGGCCCGAATGGCGCGATGCTTACGGGCTGCGAGTACCGGTCTTGTGCTGTGACGGCGAGGAGATTTGCCAGTACAATCTGGACCGCCGCGCCGTGATGGACTGGATCGCCACCCACGATCAGTGATTCGATTCCAACACTTTCCTTAATATTCAGCCTTTCGGGGCCATGGATTGCCCGTTTACATGCGCAATATTCGTAATTTTTCGATCATCGCCCATATCGATCATGGCAAGTCGACCTTGTCCGATCGGTTGATCGAGCTGTGCGGCGGTCTCGAGCAGCGTGAGATGTCCGAGCAGGTGCTCGATTCGATGGATCTCGAACGCGAGCGCGGGATTACGATCAAGGCGCAGAGCGTGTCGCTGAACTACCAGGCTCGGGATGGCGAGACCTACATGTTGAATTTCATCGATACGCCCGGGCACGTTGACTTCTCCTATGAAGTGTCGCGTTCGCTGGCCGCGTGTGAGGGCGCGCTGCTCATCGTGGATGCGGCCCAGAGCGTCGAGGCGCAGACCGTCGCAAATTGCTACACGGCCGTCGAGCAGGGTCTCGAGATCGTACCGGTCATCAATAAGATCGACCTGCCTTCGGCTGAGCCGGATCGCGTGCGTCAGGACATCGAGGAAATCATCGGGATCGATGCCTCTGATGCCGTGCTCGTCAGCGCCAAGACCGGCGAGGGCATGGATGAGCTCCTCGAGATGCTCGTCGAGCGAATACCCGAACCTGAGGGTAATCCCGAACAGCCGCTTCAGGCCCTGATTATCGACTCCTGGTTCGACAACTATGTCGGCGTCGTGTCGCTGATTCGGATCGTCAACGGCGAGCTTGGTAAGGGTCAAAAAATCACAGTGATGTCGACCGGCGACGCTTTTCTCGCCAATGACGTCGGTGTATTCACGCCGAAGATGACGAGCCGGGATCGCTTGAGAACCGGCGAAGTCGGATACCTGGTCGCGGGCATAAAGGAGATTGACGGCGCGCCCGTCGGCGACACGATCACGCTCGAGCGTGGCGCAGCAAGCGCCCCACTGGCCGGGTTTCGCCCGGTCAAGCCGCGTGTATTCGCGGGTCTGTTCCCGGTGCAGTCCGATCAGTTCGAGACGTTTCGCGATGCACTGCAGAAGCTGCGGCTCAATGACGCGGCTCTGCATTTCGAACCCGAGTCGTCGGTCGCGCTCGGCTTCGGTTTCCGCTGCGGTTTCCTCGGCATGCTGCACATGGAGATCGTTCAGGAGCGGCTGGAGCGTGAGTACGATCTCAACATCATCACGACGGCGCCGACCGTGGCGTTCGAGCTGGTAACGGAGCGTGGCGATACGATCACTATCGAAAACCCCGCTCTGCTGCCGCCTGCGAATGACATCGCTGAGTTTCGTGAGCCGTACATCAACGCGACCCTGCTCGTGCCACAGGACTACCTCGGCGCCGTGATCCAGTTGTGCGTGTCAAAGCGGGGCGTGCAGAAGAAGATCGAGTACCACGGCAGACAGGTGTCGCTTGATTACGAGTTGCCGATGGCCGAAGTCGTTCTCGATTTCTTCGACCGGCTGAAATCCGTCAGCCGTGGTCACGCATCGTTCGATTATGAGTTCTCACGATTTGTCGTCGGTGATTTGGTCAAGCTCGATATTCTGATTAACAAGGAGCGCGTCGACGCGCTATCGTTGATTGTGCACCGGGACTCAGCGCGCCGGCGCGGGCGTGAGCTCGTGGAAAAGCTGAAGGAGCTGATTCCGCGGCAGATGTTCTCGATCCCGGTCCAGGCTGCAATCGGCGGCGATATCGTCGCGCGCGCGGATATCAAGGCGTTTCGCAAGGATGTCACGGCAAAGCTCTATGGCGGGGATGTGACGCGGAAGCGCAAGTTGCTCGAAAAGCAGAAGGCCGGTAAAAAGCGTATGAAGCAACTCGGCAGCGTCGAGATCCCGCAAGAGGCGTTTCTCGCGGTGCTCAAGGTTGGTCGCGATTAACATGAGGCAGAACAGATAATGAGTCTTGATTTTTCATTTATCCTCGTCGTCGTGACCGCGCTGAGCGGTGCGATCTGGGGTATCGACGCACTCCTGTTCAAGTCGCGGCGGCCGCCGGTGGAAAATGGGCAGAAGCCCAATGAGCCGATTGTTGTGGAGTATGCCCGGTCGTTCTTCCCCGTGCTGTTG
>JBLYYV010000203.1:0-5063 GCA_048550095.1 Gammaproteobacteria bacterium | reverse complement strand
GGGAAAACTTTTCGGGAGTCTTCGAGCGAAAAGTTCCTTCCCGGAAAATCCGCAATCCGTGCAACCAGCCGGAACTCGCTGCCGGTTCCCTCTCGGCATCGAGGTCGATTGAGGTGACTTGATCGATCGCGACTGACTTGCCGAGCCCGGCCTACCGTTGCAAACTCGCCACCCTGCGAACCAGTTCCGCTGCGCAGCGCTCCATTTGAGCTATAGTCCGTCGGAACGTCAGACCATCCAAGCGCCCGTGAACCCACATACGTCCGTATTCCGTATTCTGCATATCACCGATACGCATCTGCACGCGCAGGCGGACGCGCGGATGCGCGGCGTGAACACTTACGATACGTTCAAGACCGTCATCGCTGCGGCGACGTCCGATGGCGCCCCGCCGCATGCGATCCTGGCGACCGGCGATCTCGTTCAGGACGAGACGCGCGCCGGTTACGAGCGCTTCCGCGAAGCGCTCGAACCTTGCGGAGTTCCGGTGTACTGCATTCCCGGCAATCACGATGCCCCGAAGCTGATGACTGAGGTGCTGAGCAAGGACCCGTTTCAATTTTGCGGTACCGTCGCGCGCGATAACTGGCAGCTGATCCTTCTCGACACGCGTGTTCGTGGCGACGATGGCGGCGCACTCGACAAGGGGCAGCTGCAGGATCTCGAGCGCGAGCTTAGCGAGGCGGCTGCAGACAACGTATTGATTTGCATGCATCACCATCCGGTGCCAATGGGCAGTCGCTGGCTCGACGGCGTCGCGCTGCACAATCCCGACGAGTTTATGGAGATCGTCGATGAATTCGACCATGTGCGCGGAATTCTGTGGGGTCACGTGCATCAGGCATCGGACCGCCGCCGCAAGGGGATGCGGCTGATGAGCACGCCGTCGACGTGTTCGCAGTTCCGGCCCAATAGCGACGATTTCGCGATTGACAAACGCGGCCCGGGATACCGCTGGCTCAATCTGCGTTCCAACGGTACGATCGAGACGGAAGTCGTCTGGCTGGACTGGTCATGATCAAAAAACGCCTGCTGTTGATCGCCTTCGGGCTGATCCTGTCCGCACGCGCGCTCGCATTACCACTATGGGAACTCGAGGGCACGGCCAACCGCGTGCATATTCTCGGGTCGGTGCATTTCCTGCGGGCGACGGATTATCCGCTGCCCGACAGGATCATGGCGGTCTATGCCGATGCGGACACGCTCGTCTTCGAAATCGACCTGAGCACGCTCGATCCGATGGCGACGCAGGAGCTGCTGCAACAGCTCGCGATCGATCCGCGCGGCAACGACCTCGAGGACTACCTCGGCACGAAGAATTATCGCGACGCGACGTCGATGGCCGCGGATATCGCGATCGATATCACGACGTTGCGCCCCTACGAACCGTGGTTCGCCGCACTCCAGATCACGCAGCTGCGGCTGGGCCAGCTCGGCTTCGACGGAACCTGGGGCATCGAGACACAGCTTACGCTGCGGGCCGTCGGCGACGGCAAGACCATCGGCGGGCTCGAGAGCCTGGAGCAACAGTTCGACGCGCTCGACTCGTTGCCGCCAACCGCTCAGCGCGAATTCCTGATGCAGACGCTGGAAGACGCCGCCGATATCGAGGCCGGACTCGACTCGATTATCAAGGCTTGGCGGGCAGGCGACGTCGCCACGCTCGAATCGGAATTGCTCGAGGGGCTCGCAGATCAGCCCCAGCTTTACGATCGTATTCTGGTTCAGCGGAACCGAGACTGGACGCGACAGATCGTCGGATTCACGAAGAGCAGCAAGAATTACCTGGTGATCGTCGGCGCGCTACATCTCGTCGGTGACGACAGCGTGATCCGCATGCTCGAGAAACAGGGAATCCGCGCGCGACAATTAAACTGATCGACGCACCGGGTCAGATTTCAGTCATCTCGAATTCTTCCCGCCCTGCCCCGCAGTCCGGGCAGCGCCAAGACAGCGGGATATCCTCCCACCGCGTGCCGGGCGCGATGCCCTCGTCCGGCATGCCGTGCTCTTCATCGTAGATGAAGCCACAAATCAGGCACATGTATTTCTTATAGGCGGGCGCGACAGACATGATCCGTTTCCTGTTACCTCGAACGCGGTTGCGCTTATTGCGCGACTTCCTGACGAATGGATCGTAGCAGCGGACGGATATACCGCAACCTCTCGATCGGATCATTCATTTCGAGACAGCGCTGTTTGTCCTCGAGGGAAATCGGGAGAATCTCTGCGAAGCGCCGACCCACCCAGGTCGCATCCGTGTAGTTCGTATCGAGATTCTCGTAGAGCTTGCCGAGATCATTGATGATGACCTCGAGCAATGCCGCCATCGATTGATACTCTTCCGGCAACACGCAGGTCGGCTCAGCCTCAACCGGCGCAACGTCGCCCAGATACAGTCCGTCAGTCTGACGAGACGACGTGTTCAGGATGAATCGCTCCGTACCGACGGCGGTAATGCCGAGAATACCGTCGCTGCCTTGATACCAATCGAGGATTCGGGCCCGAGTGCCGATCGCCGCCGTCTCTGCCTCGCCGATTTCCGACCCGGACATCAGGAGTACGACGCCGAACTCGGAACCCGCCTTCATGCATCGACTCACCATGTCGAGGTAGCGCGGCTCGAACACACGCAGCGGCAACGGGCCGTCGGGAAACAGGACCGTACCGAGGGGAAACAGCGGAATCTTCTCGTTCGCCAAAGTGGATACCGTTCAAGTACTTGCGCGACACGCGCGCATCACGATGATCATGCGCGCCGATGGCCGTTGCGTCAAACCAAAGCGGTCTGCCGTCAGGCTCGACTGTCGAGCCGCTCGTCGAGCGCGGCCTCGAGGCGCGCGTGCAGGTTCTCGAAACCACCGTTGCTCATGACGATCAGGCGGTCATTGGAGGCCGCTCGGCGTGCGACATCTTGAACGATGTCAGCCGTGTCGTCACAGATACTGACCGACGCAACGCCGTCGAGAGCGCGGTCGATATCCCAGTCCAGACCGGGTGGCCGATAGACCCATACCGCATCGGCACCCTCGAGTGCGCCGCCGAGCGTGTCCCGGTGGACACCGAGCTTCATCGTGTTGGACCGCGGCTCGAGCACGACCAGCAACCGTCCGCTCGTCAGACCCTGTCGGACACCCTCGATCGTTCTTCTGATCGCCGTCGGATGATGGGCGAAATCGTCATACAGAGCGACGCCGCCGAATTCGCCGCGTTTCTCCAGCCGGCGTTTGACGCCGCCGAAACTGCCGATGGCGTCGAGTGCCGTGTCGACGTCGACGCCCACCGCAGTGGCGGCCAGCAGCGCCGCGGTGGCGTTCTCGGCGTTGTATGCCCCGGTCATGGACCAGGGTCGAGTCCCGCGGGAATCACGTCCCTGTGTCAATTCGAAATCGCCGTCGGCACTGCAGATGCCGGTCCAGTCGGCGGCATGCCGAGGATCGCTCGAGAAAGTATCGATCGGCGTCCAGCAGCCGCGATCGATGACCTCACGAATCGCGTCGTCGACAGCCGGCACTATCAAGCGACCCTCCGACGGCAGAACCCGAACCAGCTGATGGAACTGGTTCTGAATGGCGGCCAGGTCCGGGTAAATGTCGGCGTGATCGAACTCGAGGTTGTTGATCACCTGGATCTCGGGCCGGTAGTGCAGAAACTTCGCGCGCTTGTCGAAAAAGGCCGTATCGTACTCGTCCGCCTCGATGACGAAGACCGATCCGCCACCGAAGCGCGCGGAGGTGTCGAAATCACGCGGGATGCCGCCAATCAGGAAACCGGGATCCCTCCCGGCCTTCTCGAGAATCCACGCCAGCATGCTCGTCGTCGTAGTCTTGCCGTGAGTCCCGGCGACGGCCAGTACACGCTGTTTCCTGAGTACTTCGCGGGACAGCCATTCCGGCCCGGAAGCATACGGTATGCGGCGGTTCAGCAGTTCTTCGATCACCGGCACGCCGCGGGTCATGACGTTGCCGACCACGACGACATCCGGGACCGGATCGAGCTGTTCCCGCCCGTAACCCTCGACGATGTCGATACCCAGCGCGGAGAGCTGGTCGCTCATCGGCGGATACACGCCCTGATCAGCCCCGGTCACCCGATGGCCGGCCGCGCGGGCGATCGCCGCGACGCCCGCCATGAATGTTCCGCATATACCGAGAATATGAATATGCATGTGTGCGATCAGTCCCCGGCGACCCGCATGGTATCGGGCATCAACTCGAATAGAATTGTCGTGTGCAAGAGGAAATATGCGATCGACAAGAGCAACCCGATCACGAACGGTCGCGATATCGCACGCGACAATATGTGGCCGTCGACCGCGAGAGACCACAACATGATCACGAAAATAGCCAAACTCGGTAACGCACTCGCCGCTTGCACATCAGATGTCGCCTGCCGCCACATACTGAACGGAATCGAAAATAAACTCAGTAGCGCACTCGTGCCAAACAACGCCGTGAGCGTTTGCCGATAGCGCGAACGGTAGCCGTTCAGCGTCAGGAGCACCCACAGGAATGCCATCAACAGCAGAACGGTCGCGAAGAGGCTTGCAACGATTGCGCTGCTGGGACCGTACGCGGCAAGGGCAAGCGGCAGCTGCAGGACGACATATGCAACCAGGGTCAGACCGAGCAGAAATCCGGAATCCGGCAGATCCTCCGGCCCGAGCTTGCGCATTGTAATTTCGAACAGCGCTCGAACGTAAACAAGCATTAGAATTGGTTCATGACAACATCAAAACAGCTGATTGACAGTCAACCACAACTCGACGCGTTATGCGACAGCCTGGCCGACAGCGCCGGAGATTCGATCGCCTGCGACACCGAGTTCGTGCGAACCCAGACTTACTGGCCACAACTGTGCCTGATCCAGCTCGCTCTGGACGGCCGACAGGTCGCTGTCGACGTGCTGGCGGACCTGGATACGACGCAGCTGCAACGACAACTACTGGAACGCCCGGATCGAGAAATCTTCCATGCGGCGAAGCAGGACATGGAAGCGTTCTATTCGCTCTATGAACGATTGCCGCGGGTCATCTTCGACACACAGGTCGCCGCGGGTCTGCT
>JBLYYV010000202.1:0-9534 GCA_048550095.1 Gammaproteobacteria bacterium | reverse complement strand
GGTCGGCATCAGGAACAGGCGCTCGCCCGAGAAACCGACGACCTCTGCCTCGACCTCGCTGTCGTCACTGGTCTGAATAAGGCAGCGCGCGCCGAGCGCGGCTTCGCAGCCCGTTGCTTCCATCGCCATGCCGGCGACACGTGCCAGCTGACCCTCGACGATAACGCCCGGATCCCGCACGCGGGCCAGCCGGCCGGCCACGCGGCCGGACCAGCGCTCGCCGCGTGTCGCGACGAATTCGAGCAGGCTTGCGTCAGGCATTGGAAATTCTCTCGTCCTCGAACATCGTCGAGATGACGTTATGCAGGCGCGTCTCTATCTGGGCGTCCACAATGGAGTTCTTCGTCTCGATCTCGCAGCCGCCGCGTTCGATCGTCGCATCGGCCGCGATACTCCAGCCCTGGTGAGCGTCTTCTTCGCGCAGGCAGTTGCTGACGACGTCCGCATCGGCCGGGTTGATGCGGACGACGACTTCCTCGGTGGAGGCGGGCAGCGCCGCGAGTCCCTCGCGAATGACGCTGACGATGTGGTCGGGCTCGGTCTTTAGTTCCTGACGCACGACCTGTTGAGTGATCGCCTGGACCAGCGCCAGCAGTTCCTCTTCGATATGCCGGTCGAGATTGACGAACGGGCGTGCAAGCGCATCGAGGACTGATTCGAGCGCCTTGCTGCGCTGCTCGATTTCGGCGTTCGCTGCAGCCAGTCCGGCCGCTTTGCCGTTCTCGAAGCCGCGCGCCGTTGCCGCGCTTTCGAGCGCGGCGATTTCTTCTCTGGAACCGCGCAGCGGCGCGCCGGTTACGGTCGGCGCGCTCCACGCCGGCAGTTCTTCGGCGACCGCGTCGCCGCGAATCAGTCTAGATAAAGTCATCGGATCCGGTTCCCAGTTGCAGTGTGCCGTCGTCAGCCATGCGTCTCGCCACGGCTACGATTTCTTTCTGTGCGTCCTCGACTTCGCTGACGCGGACGGGGCCCTTCGCCTCGAGGTCGTCTTGCAGCAGTTCCGCGGCGCGTTTCGACATATTGCCGAAGACCTTTGACCGCAATGCTTCCTCGGCGCCCTTCAGCGCGAGGATCAACGTTTCGGATGTGACTTCGCGGAGCAATGCCTGCATGCCTCGGTCGTCCAGGGTCCTCAGGTTCTCGAACACAATCATGTTTTCCTGGATCTCTTCCGATAGATCCGTGTCGCGCTCGTCGAGGTCCTCCAGAATCTTCTTGCCCGATTCCTTGTGTGTCGCGTTCAGGATTTCCGCGGCCGCGCGTACGCCGCCGATCGCCTGTACCTTGTAACCTGTGCTGCCTGACGAACGTTCACGCAGCACGTCATCGAGTTCCTCGATCGCATGTTGCGGAACTTCCTCGAGCTTCGCGATGCGCGCGATAATGTCTGATGCCACGCGTGGCGGTAGTTGCGCGATGATGTCTGCGGATTTCTTGGTTTCGAGGCCGGCCAGCACGATTGCCATGACCTGCGGGTGTTCCTGGCGAATGAGTTCGGCGACCTGCTTCGACTCCATCAGTTGCAGGGAGTCGAGGCCCGTCGGTGCGTCGCCGGCAAGCGATTCGAGTAGCGTTGCCGCCTGGTCTTCGCCGAGCGAACCGGACAGCAGGCGCTTCAGAAACTGGGGCGAGCGACCCGACAGCGGTGCCTCGGATTCGACGATATGCGTGAAGTAACTCAATACCTCGTCGGCTTCCTCGCGACTGACCTTGGACAACGATGCCATGGCCTGCCCGATCTTCTGCACCTGGTTGACCGGCATGTGCTTCAGGACTTCCGTCGCCTCGCGTTCCTCCAGCGACATCAGGAAGATTGCCGCTCGATCGCTGCCGCTCAGATCCTGTACGTTAATCATGATTCAGTCTCACTGCGTGATTGCTTCGTGACGATTCAGCTGTCTTCCGACACCCATTGCCGCACGACCAGCGCGACGCGCTCCGGGTTCTTGTCCGCCAGCTGTCGGGCGATGCTGACCTTGTCGTCGAAGCTCAGCGGCCCCATCGCAGTTTCGGTCAGGGTCGGGCTCGCGACCGGTTGCGTCAGTCCCTTGCTCAAGGATGTGATGATCGGGCGCGCGACGCGGAAAGCGATGAACAGCAGCAGCAGCACGCCGGCGCCGGTCTTCAGCATGTTGAGGGTTCCGGGGCTGTCCAGTAGCCCGGGTTCTTCGATCTCCGGCGGCTCGGGTTGGGCCATGAACGAGATGTTGCTGACGCTGAGCGTATCGCCGCGCTCCGTACTGAAGCCCACCGAACTCTGCACGAGTTCGCGCACCTTCTCGAGTTCCGTCTCGCTCAGCGCGGCCGTGCCGGCTTCGCCTTCCTCGCTGACCGTCGGTTTGTGGTCGACGACGACGGCGATTGACAGGCGTTCGATCTCGGCGAATGGCCGTTGCGTGTGACTCAGCGTTCGGTCGACTTCGAAGTTGCGCGTCTCCTGCGAAGACGTTTGCGTCGGCCCCGTCGATTCGCTCGCGACTTGCTCACCTGCGGCGTCGGTAGCGGCGGGTAGCTCGGCCGGCGGCTGGTTGCTCAACGCGCCGGGAATCCCGCCGTTGGCAAACGTCGAGCCTTCGGTGCGATCCTGAACGACCTGTTCGCTCCGCACGACTGCGCGCGTCGGGTCGTACTGCTCTCGCGTTTCCTCGCGCTGGGTGAAGTCGACTTTCGCCGTCACCGTCGCGCGCACGCGCTCCGGGCCGAGGACCGGCGTCAGGATACTGACGATGCGCTCGACGTAGGATTGCTCGAGTCGTTGCACGTACTCGAACTGGCTGGTCGTCATATTCATGGCGGAGTCGTCACCGGGCGACTTGAGCAGCCGGCCGTGCTGATCGACCACCGTGACGGCGCCGGACTGCAGTTCGGGCACGCTGGAGGCGACCAGGTTGACGATCGACGAGATCTGCGGCTTTTCGAGCGTCCGTCCGGGGTACAGATAGACGAGCACCGAGGCGCTCGGTTGTTTCTGCTTGCGCAGGAACACGGTGTTCTTGGGCAGGGCCAGGTGAACGCGGGCGCCCTGAACGGGCCGCAGCCGGCCGATGGTCTTCGCGAGCTCTGTTTCCAGCGCATGGTGGTAACGCGCGTTCTCCATGAACTGGCTCGTCGAAAAACCGCTGTCGCCCTCGAGGATCTCGAGACCGAAGCCGCCACCGCGCGGCAGTCCCTGGCCTGCGAGTTTCAGGCGCGCGTCGTGCAGCCGGTCGCTCGACACGAGAATGGCGCCCGATTTCTGATCGACGCGATAGGGAATCTCGGAGCCGTTCAACACGTCGACGATCTCGCCGGCATCCTGCCCGGAGACGTTGGCGTAGAGCAGGGAGTAGGCGGGCTCATTCGCCCAGAACGCGGCCATGACGCCGATCGTGATGCTCAGGGCGAGGCCGACCAGCATCATGAGCTGGCGCAGTCCCGGCACCTTGTTCAGCACGGCCAGTGGGCCTATCTCTGTGTCTGCCATCGTTAGTCCTTGTCCATATCAGTGTTCGTTTTCACGCCAGATCAAATGGGCATGTTCATGACTTCGCGGTAGGCCTCGATGAGCCGATTGCGAACTTCCGTCATCGCCCGAAACGAGATGCTGGCCTTCTGTGTTGCAACCATGACCTCGGCGAGGCTCTGGCTTTCGTCCCCGCGGAGGAATCCATCGACCGCCTCGTTGGCGATATTGCTTTGGTCGTTGACCTTCTCGATAGCGCCGCGCAGTACGTTGCTGAACTGGTCTTCGGCGGCCGGTTTTACTGCATCGACGGTGCGTGCCGTTGGCGCATTCATCTCGGTGGCCAGTGTGCGCATCTGTGCGATGACGCGATTGATTTCCATGTCACTCATCGTTCGTCTTCCGTCTCTGGTTCGGTTGGGTTACGCCTGTGCCGCCGCCGACGCCGTGCTCATTGACGCGTATCGACCCGGGACGTCGATGCCGGCATCGCGGAGTCGCGCGATCTTGTAGCGCAAAGTGCGCGGGCTGATGCCGAGCAACTCGGCGGCCTTGTTGCGATTACCGGCGCCCTGCTGGAGCGCATCGAGGATCAGCCGGCCTTCGATCGACTGCATGTTCGTGCGCAGTCCCTGTTCGTCCGTGTCGGATGCCGTTGGTCCGGCCGTCGCGTCAGTTGGGTCGGTCGCCGCCGCCTGTTCTTCGAGCTGCAGATCGCGCGCACGAACTTGCTGTCCGCTACACAGAACCGTCGCACGCTGCAGGACGTTCTGCAGCTGTCGCACGTTGCCGGGCCAGTCGTGCGCCAGCAGTGCCTCTTCGGCATCCGGGGCGAGGCGGGCCGCCGGTTGATCCGAAGGCTCGGCCTGACCGGCGAAGTAGTGCGCCAGTGGCAGGATGTCGCGGCGTCGCGCGCGCAGCGGCGGCAACTCGATCGGAAATACGCTCAACCGGTAGAACAGGTCTTCGCGGAAGCGCCCGTCCTGCACCTCGCTCATCAGGTTGCGGTTCGTCGTCGCGACTATGCGCACGTCGAGAGCGATGCTCGATTTGCTGCCGATGCGTTCGACTTCCTTCTCCTGCAGCACGCGCAGTAGCTTCGCCTGCAGGTCCTTGTCCATTTCGCTGATCTCGTCGAGCAGCAGGGTGCCGCCCTGGGCCTGTTCGAACTTGCCCGCGCGTGCCTCATGTGCGCCGGTGAACGCGCCTTTCTCGTGGCCGAACAAAACGGCCTCGAGCATGTTCTCCGGGATCGCGGCGCAGTTGATCGCGATGAACGGGCCCTTGGCACGCAGCGATTGATCATGGATGTATCGCGCGACTACTTCCTTGCCCGTGCCGCTCTCGCCGTTGAGTAACACCGTGATGTCACGCGGTGCGACTTTGCGTGCCAGCTCGAAGACCTGGATCGTGCGCGGGTCCTCGGCGATGACGCACTCGTCGTCCGCGGCGGGTGTCGGGATGATGCGGCCCAGTTTTTCGAGCAGCGTCGGCGCGGAGAATGGCTTGACGAGGTAATCGCTCGCGCCTTCGAGCATGGCCTGCACGGCGTGTTCGATCGTGCCATGCGCCGTCATCAACAGGACCGGCAGATGCGGCTGCTCGTTACGAATGCGGCAAAGCAACTCGTAACCGTTCATCGGTTCCATCTGAAAGTCTGTGACGACCGCAACGACCGGCTGTTGGTCGAGGATTGCCAATGCCGACGTGCCATCCTCTGCACACAGCACATCGTAGTTCGCCAGGCGCAGCGTTTCGGTGAGCGCTTCGCGCAGGGCATTGTCGTCTTCGACGAGAAGAATCGATTGTTCACTCATACCGCAGCTTCCTCTGCTTGGGTTCGCGCCCCTGCGGGCGCGGTCAGGCGCCGGATGTCGTTGGACGTCCGGCGGTCGAATTGATTGTCGAGCGGCAGCCGCAGCACGAAAGTCGCCCCTTGCGGGGTGTCGGTGTCGAGATGCAGGCTGCCGTGATGCGCCTCCGCCACCGAACGTGCGACGGCCAGGCCGAGGCCGGTGCCGTCCGGCCGGGACGTGAAAAATGGCTCGAAGATTCGTTCGCGTCGTTCCGGCGGGACTCCCGGTCCGTTGTCGCTGACGCGAATCTCGACGTCGCGGTTGTCAATGCGAGTCTCGATTGACAGCTGCGCTTCGGCGCCGGCATGGCTCAGGCCGTTCGTCGCCAGGTTCAGGATTGCGCCCGCGACTGCTTCGCAGTTGCCGGTCAGCCGGGCGTTGCTGTCGGGGCGACCGATGCGCACCCGCTGTCCGGCGTGCGCGAGCGGCAACAATGCGTTCTCAACGGACTCGAGCAGGTCGCCGATGCCGAATCCGGTTTCTGTGTAAGTGGCACCGCGCGCGAAATGCAGCATGTCGCCGATCAACTGCTCGAGCGTCTGCAGGCAATGCGTGGCCTTACCGAGAAGTTCGTCTTTGTGATTCGCCGGAACGCCGGGGAGCGTCGCGTTCGATGTATACAGAACGGCGGCCGCCAACGGCGTGCGAATCTGGTGGGCGAGGGCGGCGGCCATCTCGCCCATCGCGGTCAGGCGTTTCTGCCGCGCGAGAATCTCCTGGACTTTACGGCGTTCGGTTACGTCGGTGAACAACAGAACACGTCCGGGTCCGGGCACCATGTGCTGTTGTGCGAGGCTGACCATGCGGCCGTCGTGCAGCGTCAGGTCGCCGTGGGTGCTCGTTTCGTCGCGAAACGCGCGGCGGCAGATCAGCGTCCATTCCATGTCTTTGAGCGGCTGGCCGAGGAAATCGTCGGCGGTCGAATTCTGCTCGCGCACCACGCCATCCTCGTCGAGCATGATCACGCCCCCGGGAAGCGCTTCGAGCAGTGCCGTCAGGCGCTGGGCGAGTTTCGCGTTGCGCTCGGCCTCCTCGGCGCGCTTGCGATTGGCGGTATCGAGCTGGGACTGGAGTTCTTTGACCTGCAGCTGCAGATCGTCGTATGACGACTGCAGGTCGCCCGAAACCTGGTTGAAGGCTTCGAAAGCGTCTTTCAGTTCATCGAGATCTGTTTTTCGGTCGTAATTTGTTTGCATGGTCACGCATTCGCTTCGTGTTGAACCCTACGAAGCAATTTGCGTGCCACAATGGCAATGTATTGCCAAAACAGGCGGTTAAGTTGACCCGACCTTGCCGCTTTGGCGCGTGTGACAATTTTTTGTTGTGGATAACTCGCGTGCTGTCATGAATTTGGCGCTTCAGTCTCGCAACTGCGCCAATGTATCGGCCTTCACGTTCTCCCTGTAGCTATGCAGTGCCCTGGGGGCGGACTGAATCTGGCGTGAGGTCTGCAGCAGGTCGCGTTTCAGTTGCACCACTTCGGCCATCGTATCGTTGGTGCGTTGGAGGACTTCTCTCAGGCATTGCTGGTCCTGCGGATTCAGGCGACCGATGCCGTCGGCGTCGAGCAGGGCGGACAACAGTCGCCGCCGTTCCGCATCCGTCTCGCTGGCCGAGAGCCAGTCGCCGCTGTTGATCTGCTGCTCGACTTCGTCCGTCAGCTCGAGAATCCGGTCCATCGCGTTCATGCGTCGGCTGAGCCTCAGGCGTGCGAGCCCGAGGCGGCCTCCGGGCTCGCCTTCAGATCGTCGGGAATGCCGTCCCAGCCGGTCTTGATGTCGTTCATCAGGTTCAGTACTTCGGTGACGATGGATGCGTCGTTCTTCATATTGGCTTCGACGAGGCGACGAACCATGTAGTCGTACAGCGCCTCGAGGTTGCCGGCGATGTCGCCGCCTTGCTCGAAGTCGAGTGACGCGCGCAGGCCGTCGATGATGCCGATGGCGCGTTGCAGGGTCTCTCCCTTGAGCGCGACCTCGTTTCTCTCGATGTGTCCGCGGGCCATGCTGATGCGGTCGATCGCTGCTTCCATCAGGTTGCCGGCCAGTTGCACCCGGTCTTCGCCCGCGGCCGCGCCGTATGCGCCGACACTGCGATAGTGATCCAGTCCGCCGTTACTCGTTTGACTCATGCTTGCGTCTCTTCTTTACAGCAGGCTCGGGCTGCCCAGCTGCTGTGTCAGGAACGTACTGGTCTGGTTCAGGTTCGCGACCAGCCGGTCCATCGCGTTGAATTGTTCCGTCAACCTGGCGCGAACGCTGTCCATTCGGACTTCGAGTTGATCGCGCTGGTCCTGGATCCTTTCGAGCCGATCGTTCAGTGTTTTCTCGCGGGCGTCGAACGTGCCGGTGCCGCCGAGAATGTTGTCGATCAGTTCATTGAGTTTGACGGCAATTCCGCCGTTTTCTTTAGCGAACAGTTGGCCGACGTCATCGAAGTTGCTCGCCAGCGCCGTCGCCAGCTTGTCGGCATCGAGTTTCAGTGTGCCGTCGGCTTCGGTTTGCAGGCCGAGGTCTGCCAGCGTGCGAAACGTGTCGTTGAGCCCATCGATCGGGCTGTTCAGGTCGCGTCGCAGCGAGCTCTTCAGGCCGCGTACGAGAGGATCTCCCAGCAAAGGCGCTGCCACACCGGATTCCGAATCGAACTTCGTAACCTCGCCGAGCGTCGTCATGACCGTGTTATATGCGCTGACGAACTGATTCACGGCCGTCTTGGCGGCGAGTTCGTCGAATTCGATATTGACGGGTACGACGTTACCGGGGGCTGCTTTTTCCAGGTTCAGCGTGACGCCTTCTATGGCGTCGGCGATCGTATTCGAGTTGCTCGTGACCTTGATGCCGTCGATAAAAACCGCGGCATCGGCCGCGATCTGATCCTCGATCATCGGGTTGGAGCCGGCATTCGGGTCGAACGTGATGGAGGCCAGGCCGCCGTCGCCGTCGGTCTGTGATATCGTGATCTGCTGATTCGCGCCGGTATCTTTCGAAGTTACGACGAGGTATGCGCCATCCGCTGCATTGACGACCGTGGCGCGCACGCCGGGATTGGTCGGGTCGTCATTGATTGCGGCACGAATGTCGGTCAGCGTATTGGCTGCCGGGTCGATTGCGATCTGCGACGTATTGCCATCGACCGAGATACTCAGTGTGCCGTGTCCCACCGGCGTCAGCGCGTCGGTGAACGCCTGCGATCGCAACTTGGCAACACTCGCGAGATTCTGTACGTCGACGTCGAAGAACCCGGGTATCGCTTTGCTCGTCACGTCGGCCGTGAATATTTCCTCGTCACCGACCGTCACCATCCGCTTCTGGAAATTATCCAGGATCGATAGCACGTCCAGGCTATCCTGAAAACTCGTCAGCGAACTCTTGAGGGATCCAATAGCCGAAAGCTCCGCGTTCGCGCGGGTCTCCTGAAGATTCAGGCGGTTCCCCG
The DNA here is from genome assembly GCA_048550095.1 of Gammaproteobacteria bacterium. GTDB lineage: Bacteria > Pseudomonadota > Gammaproteobacteria > Steroidobacterales > SMWD01. The sequence continues at coordinate 801 of JBLYYV010000202.1, read as the reverse complement.
TCGGGGCTCGTTCGGCGGACACCAGTTGGTCGACGATCCCGGTGATATCGAGCCCGGTGCCTAGTCCTGCAGCTGTCAACATACGTTCGTTTCTATCCTGCGCGCGCGCCGGTGACGTGCACGACCAGGTTCCTCGTGTCGTTTAGATAGTCCAGCCATATCGCTTGGAGTTTATTCAGCAAGATGCGTGCCACACTGGCAGTCAGGCCAGGGCGTTGAAGATCTTCGGGCTGTTCGCGTCGAGCATCGAGGCGATTGCCATGACCTCTTCCGGCGGAATCGCGCGAATCAGCTCGCCGGTATTCGGGTCCATCACCTTGATAATTGTGCGGCCCGTCTCTTCCTGTACCGAGAAATGGAGCTCCCGGCTGGAGCTGTCGATAAATTTCTGAATCTGCTCGACGGCCGCCTGTACGTCCTGGACCTCCGGAGCAGGGCGCTGTTCCTGGATTGGCTCCGGCGCGACATTGCCGCTGCCGGCAACCGTTTGCTGCTCGACCGGCACGGTCTGGCCGCTGCCCGGCAATACGGCATCGGCCGCCTCGCGCTTCGGCGCCGGCGTGCTCGGTCTGATCTGATTGTTGACGGGTGCTACCGACATGTCTCTTTCCAGCAATAACTCCGCAATGGATAGCCTTTTTGCGTGTCCGGTTGGGTTATCGGCGGCTTTAGGCGCGGCCTTTAGGGTGTTTCGACATAATCCGGCGGTATCGCCTATGAATTGCGTCACAGTTTTCGCAGGCCAGATTCGAAAATTCCGAGGTGGCTATTCAATGCTCGCCTTGCGCCGTCATGCGGCAT
>JBLYYV010000201.1:0-4581 GCA_048550095.1 Gammaproteobacteria bacterium | reverse complement strand
TTCAGCGACAGCAGGCCCGCCGTCGCCAGGGCCAGATTCGACGAGACCATGGGGCGATCATCGGAGGTCAGCTCGCGAATCAGTGGCAGTGACGGCATGCCCGTGCCCGAGATGACCCACGCGTCGGCATCGACGGCGAGCCAACGTTCCAGATGGGGACGGGCATCCGCCGTTTGTTGCTCATAGATCGCATAGGTATCGGTGGAACCGATTCGTATCTGTTCTTTGCCGGCGACCTCGAAGCCGCTCGCGCGCCACCATTCTTCTGCAGGCTCGTTGAGCCAGTCGGGGTATGGGGTCAGCAGCGCGATGCGCCGGTGCCCACGATCCTCGAGCCACGTACGGATTGCATGTGCCGCCATGAAGACGCGTGCGCCGATGTGCGCCTCGGTCGCCTCGATCAGTCGCCACTGATCTTCCGGCGGCACCAGGTATGAGCTTGCGGTGCACGCGAACAACAACCCGTCGAGCGTCATACCCGCATAGCGCTCGGCCATGACGGGCAGGCCCTCGAGGTAGTCGATCATGCGCTGTTGCGGATCATCCGCCTGACTGGTCAGGCGCATCGTGTAGTACTCGACGTCCAGCGGAAACAGCCGGCGCATTTCCGGCTCGACCGTTGGATTTCCCTGCGGGGTTGCGAGCGCAAAGCGCCCGCCGGAGCCGTAATCGCGTTCCGTCGTCATGTGAGCGCTGCCGCCTCCCTCAGACCGGTGATCATCGACGAGCGTAGCAGGTATTCCCGTGATTTTTCCCGGTCGCCGGCAATGGCCTGCAGCCGCTCCAGCTCTGCGCGGCGCTTCTGTGGGTCGCGCTCCTGCATGCGGGTGCGGTTCGCATGTGCCTGCTTCAGTATCTGTTCCCGCGCGATCGGTCGCCGTTGCCGGGTATACCGATCCAGCGATTCGAGCTCGGTGTCGCCGCGCCAGACGGGCGGTAGTTTTTCGGTCAGGTTGAATGCATCGTGAATCCCGCCATTCATGCCCATGCCGCCGGACGGTGAATTCAGATGGGCGGCGTCACCGACGAGCAGTATGCGACCGACACGGTAGTCGCCGACGATGCGCTGGTGGATACGATACGGGCGGCTTTCCTCGACGATATAGGGTTCGTCGCGCGGCACGATACGCTGCAGTTTCTGCTGCAGACTCGCGGGCTCGAGCGCGTGCTCTTCGGACTCACCCTCATCGGGATACAGGCTGACGCGCCAGACGTTCGGCAATCGCAGCAGGCTGAACGTGCCGCCGCTGTACCAGACGTAGTTGACGTTGGACAGGCCCGGCAGATGTTGCTCGAACGGAAAGTGCGTCGTGGCGAGTATCGTCATCTCCGGGTAGGTCAGGCCTTCGAACGGCAGATCGAGGAGTTTGCGCGCAACGCTCTTCGAGCCGTCCGCAGCGATCATGAAGGGCGTCTTGATCTCGTAAAGGTCGCCGTCCGGGCCGCGCAGCCGCGCCTTGACGCGATCGTCGTTTTGCTTGAATGCGAGTAATTCCGTGTTCATGCGCAGATCGATTAGCGGCTCAGCAGCGACTTTGTCCGCTGCGAGTCGGCACAGCACGCGCTGCTCGACCTGCAGGCGATACGGGTAGCGTGTATCGCCGCGGATGATATCGAGGTCGAATTCCGCTTTTTCGTGCGTCTCGTGCAGGCGAATTTGCCAGGTGTCGGTGCGCAGTCCCGCATCGAGGAGGCCCTGTGTCAGCGCCAGGTCGTCAAGCATCTCCAGCGTCGGCGGATGGAACGTCGAAGCGCGCAGATCATCCTGCAGTGCGGCCTCCTTCTCCACGAGCGTGACCGGCACGCCGGCTTGCGCAAGGCGCAATGCGGTGCAGAAGCCGACCGGGCCGGCACCGACGACGAGCACCGATTTTCTATCGTCCGGGCTCATCATTCGCACGCCAGGGCGGCGACGATCTCCGCTGAGATCGCTTCCGCGCCTTCCTCGAACACGGCGCGCGTGATGTCGGTCCGCTCGATCAGCGTGGCGTTCGGTAGCGCTCGTGCAGCGTCGAGGGTCGCGTCCAGCAGCCCGGACCGGGTCGCGATGATCCGCACCGCTTTCATCAGGCCGGGAAAGCGTTCGTCCGACGGGTAAGTGAACGCGGCGTGGAATGCCCAGTGCGAGCGGTCGCCGGCGCGCAGGCTCTCGACGAACAGTTCGAACGCCCGGTCGAATGACATCGCGTCGAGCCGCTGTACGACGTTCCTCGCCCATTCGTCGGTGAGGCCGGCGACGTCCGCGTCGAATCGTCGCGGCGAAACGGCTTGCGCATACAGCTCGGTGCGTTCGTCACCGGTGAAGTAGGGCACGTCGATCAGGACGAGTCGCCGAATACGCTCGGCGCTCGCGAGGCACATCTCCGCGCCGACGAGACAGCCGGTATGGAACCCGACGACGTCCACTCGGGCAATCGCCATGTCGTCGAGCAGGTCGAGCATCGCATTGGCATAGTCGAAAATTGTCGGCTCGGTCGCCGGCGGCGCCGAGCCGCCGTATCCGGGGTAGTCGGGGGCCAGCACGTCTCGCCCGTCGTTAAGCAGAGGCATGACCGTCGCGAACCAGGCGCCACTGTAAGGGGCCGGATGCAGGCACAGCAGCGGCGGCTGGTTTTCCGGCCCGCTCGCTGGCATGCGGTGCAGGTGCAGTTCGCCGAACCTGCAGCGGCGGTAATCGTGCCGGATTGCCGGGCGACTCGCATTCACATCAAGAGCGCTCCTGCCGCATCTCGTTGAGTTCGCGCAGGTAAGCGCGGCGCGTCCCGCGGACCGTCAGCAGAATCGGCACGCCGACCAGCAGGGGCACCAGCGCCGTCGAATAGCGGATCCCTTCTTCACCGAATATGAAGTCGTTCATGACGCCGATGCTGGTCGGTCCGAGCATCAGGCCGGCGATACTGATCACGATGATGTACAGCGCGACGACCTGGCCGCGTATCTGTCCGGGTGTGATATTGAGCAGCGCCGTCGGCGCGGTGGCCGACAGGATCGCGATGCCGACCGTGTTGATCTGCAACATCACGAATGCCGCCCAGGCGTTCGACATGAGCGGCGCGAGCACGCCCGTCGGCACAAGAATCAGAACGCCGGTGATCACGATCAATAGCGGCGCGTCGCGGCGCCCGGCGGCGGCCAATCGATCGGACGTCCAGCCTGCCAGGGCGACACAGGTGGGACCGAGAATCAGTAACGCCAACCCGTTATAGAGGGCGTACTTCTCGCGCGGCCAGCCCCAGGTGCGTTCGAACATCGTCGGCAACCAACCCTGGCTGTAGGCGACCACGGTCATGACGCATACGATTGCCGCGAAGCCAATATAGGTTCTTCGCCGGGAACCTACGTAGCGCAGTGCATCCATCAGGCCCGCCTCGTCGCTATCGCCGACCTTGCCCAGATCCTGGCGAATGGGTTCGCGCAGGAAGAACATCAGAACAGCGAGGGGAAGACCGGGCAGGCCGACGATGATGAACGTAAATTGCCACGGTGCGACCTGTCCTACGAGCGGCAGGTCGATGTCGGAGACGGTTTTCGACCAGGCCAGTACGCCGGCACCGGCCAGCGACGCGATGCCGGCGCCAATGGTCAGAGCTGCGGAATAAAACGCGACCGGTTTGCCGCGTCGTTCCTCGGGGAAGCTGTCCGCAATCATCGGCAGCGCGCAGGGACTCAGCGTCGCCTCGCCGACACCGACGCTTACGCGCGCTAGGAAGAGTTGTCCGAAGTTGCGGGCGAGGCCACATGCGACGGTCGCCAGCGACCAGATCGTGATACCGGCACTGACGATCCACGTGCGCCGTGCCCGATCTGCGAGCCAGCCGAGCGGCAGTCCCATCGTCGTGTAGAACAACGCGAACGCCGGCCCGAGCAGGAGGCCGATCTCGGTGTCGCTCAGGCCCAGATCCTCCTTGATCGGGGGAATGAGGAGGCCGAGTACGTAGCGGTCAATGAACGAGAAGATGTATGCGATCGTCAGCAGGACGACCGTGTACCACGCGTACTTGTAGCTACCGCGTTTCATGGATGCGTTTCGATGTGGTAGATCACGACCAGGTTGCTGTCATCGTCGACGATACCGATCTCGCGACCGGTGCGGCCGTCGTGCGTGACGAGTTGCTCTTCCGGGTAGACATGGAAGTCCGCTTGGCCGCAGCCCGCGAGCACCTCGTCGATGTTCGGCACGTCCAGCACGATCGCGGCGCGGCGCGGCATCGGGGTTGCGGGAATTTCAATATCCCGGATTTCGGTCAGTGCCATGACCCGCGGTTGCGTCGCCGTGTTGAGTACGCAAAAGCGCAACTTCGCCGTCTTGTCGATCTCGAATACCGGGTATGAGTAGGAGTCGGGCTCGGAGTCATGCATGAACTCGACGGTCATGCCGAGGATGTCGCGGTAGAGGACGAGGGCGCGATCCAGGTTAGTGACGACGAAGTTGGCGCGTTGGAAGCGGATGGTGTCGGTGTTGCTCATGTCGTATTTCGGACTCGTTTCGGTTGTCGTCTTCTATTCGTGCCCGGGTTTGGGTGTTCAGCTTCGGGAATCGTCCGGACAGCTTCTGAGACACGCCGTGAATACGTCCGTGTA
>JBLYYV010000200.1:0-5819 GCA_048550095.1 Gammaproteobacteria bacterium | reverse complement strand
GCTGACTAAACGGACTTTCCGAAGGACCATTGGGACCATAGACGGCCTCGACGTCGAGGCCTCCGTCCGTCGTCAGCACGATCTTGTCGATGATAAAACCGTCTTCGCGCATCCAGACGTTGATGGTGTGCGGACCGGTTGTCGCGACGTTGATCGTCGCAACCGAGCCGTCCATCGTGTCGTTCGACCAACCGAAACTGGGATCGAAGAAAGAAATCCTGTCGGACGAACTCACGGCGGCGCCGTCCAGTCCGACGTGCAGCGAGTCATCCGTCCCGCTGGCACCGTAGCCGCGAATCCAGACGTAATGCGTACCGGTCTCCTCGAAGTTCACTTCGTAATCGAGCTGCGGACTGCCGGTCACATAACCGGAGTTGCGATTCGCGCCGGAGTTCGGGAACGCTTCCATGGCACCCGCGCCCGACTGGCCGCCCGGCGCCGTCGGGATCCACGAATGCCCTCCCTGAGCCAGCTCGGCCTGGTAGTTTTCAGCCTCGATAGAAACGAGTCCGTCGCCGGAAGTGGACTGCATGAACATGCCCCCACCGCCGCCGGGCGTCGTGATCGTGTAGCTCTCCTCGGCCGGCACGCTGTCCGCATACCCGGTCAGAGCCGTGATCGCGCGGACCGTCGTAGCGGTCGTCAGATTCAGCGGCCCGACATACTGTGGCGACGAGGTCGTCGGGAGGCTGCCATCCGTCGTGTAATGAATCGTTCCGGCGGTTGCCGTCATCGAGACCGTAACCGAATTGATATACGAGCCACCCGGCGGGTCGATCGCCGGTGGCAGTAATGTGTTTGTGATTACGTATGCCGACGTGACGATTGCGCTGTCCTCGACGCCGGGCGCCACCGCGATCGCTTTGACCGTCGTATCGCTGCTGAGCGTGATCGGACCGCCGTATAGCGACGACGCAGACGTCGGATCACTGCCGTCGAGGGTGTAATGAATCGATGCACCCGGGTCTGCCGACATCGTCACGTCAACGGAACCGAAATAGGTGCCCGCGGCCGGGGTAACGACTGGTTCCGTTGCTGTCGGCGTTACGCGCGAACTCTCGGCCGGACCTTCCGGACCGTATGTCACCTCGGGATCGAGAGACGCGTTCTTCGTCAAGACGACCTTGTCGAACACGAAGCCATCCTCACGCATCCAGATATTCAGCGTATGCAATCCGGGCGACGGAACATTGACGGTCGCGACGCTCCCGGTAACGAGGCTCGTATTGGCCCAACTGAATGTGCTGCCGTTGATGAAGTATGTGATGCCCTCGCTCGACGAGGAGCCGCTTCCGTTGAGACCGACGTGCAACGAATCGTCAAAATCGGAACTACCGATGCCGCGAATCCATATGAAATGGGTACCCGCATGAGCAAACTCGACTTCGTAGTCCAGCCGCGGGCTTGCTGATTCGTAATTGGTCTTGTTATTCGTACCGGTGTTCGGAGCCGCTTCCATCGCGCCCGCACCTGACTCGCCACCTGGCGATACCAGCACCCAGTCTTTGCCGCCATTGGCTGTGTTTACGTGAAAACTCTCCGCCTCGATCGACAACAGGCCATCGGGCGCGGGGGACTGTGCGAAGGGCTCGTTGCCGCCGGAACCGCCGGCAGTCGTGCTCTGGATCAACACGGCCCAGTCTTCGCCGACGCTCGACGGCGGATTTCCGAGTGCGATGGTAGACGTCGCCTCTACGACGACCGGAGCGCCGACGAACGCCCCGGTGCGGGGGTCGTACCACTGCTGAGTGTAGGTGCCGCCGGCGCCATTCAGCGACAACGTGGCCTGAGACGAGGTCGAAGGAAGGTAAACCGCGTAATACTCGCCGGATTTATACAAGACTTCGGCGCCACCATAGATGGTGTTTTCGCCGGTGACCAGAGAGTCATCCGGCGACATCTCCCAGAATGGCACGTTATCCTGCACGAACTTGCGCGCGAACCAAAGCGCCTCGTAATGCCCGACAAAATCCCTGAAATCGTTTAGCCGTGAATCCTGGTAACGCACGAACAGTTCATGGCTACCGCCGGACAGCATCGCATCCCAGATGGCTCGCTTTCGATACTCGTTGACCGACAGCTGATCGATGCCGATCGATTCGTCGACCGATGTCGGAACGATTTGACCCGCCGCCGCCGTCTCACTGCGGAAATGCTCGATGGCATGACTGATGTTCTCGGGCTGCTGCCAGGTCTGCACCGTCATTAGCTGGAAGCGCGGATCGCCGACGAACGGGGCCAACGCGTTGACATAAGTGTTGCCATGGGGATGGACCGTCACCGGGTGATCGTAGTCATCCACGTCGTTGATGTACTGGGCGAAATCCTTGATCACGCTCGGAGCGAGCGGCAGGTGGAGGTTGTATTCCTCGCAGATATTCCATTGCAGCGCATTAAAATGGCCGAATCTGGCGATCAACTCACGATAGAAAAGCTTGCGCTCCGGCCCGAGCGTCGCGTTGTCGAGCTCGTTCTTGTTCGCAGCCTCACGATCGCTGAGTACGAAGTGCAGGAAAATCCCCTTGCGCTGCGCATGGTCGAACGCCGTGGTCCACTGCTGCATCTTGCTGATGTCGAAATGTCGGTTGTCGTTGCTTGACGAACCGTTTCTGTCAATCGTCGGGCTCGCGTACGGCCAGGTGTCCTTGCCATCCGCGCCGATATTCATCGGCATGAAATAGACGCTGTTCAGGTTCTGCGAGGCAAGGTAGTTCAGCATGCCGATGAAGGCCCGACCATCCTCCGGCACACCCGGTGTATTGGTGCTGTCCCAATCCGGGTCCCCAACCTGCCAGTCCTGCACATGGTTATCGAAGTGGTGACGCGCGACGGGGGTATTGTCGAATCCGTCGTAACCGAAAAGGTTCTCGGGGCTATCCATCCCGCCCTTGATGAAATAGTCGCCGTCACGGAACTTGAGGTAATACTCCCCGATCGATTCCAGCCTTCCGTACTTGAGGAACCCATCGGCCGTCGGATCGCGTCCGGCAACGGTGAAATTGCCCGTATCGCCGTCAAACGAATGTGGCGAGCCCGCACCCGGGTCCAGGCTGACCGCTACCTCCGTACCCGAACGGAAAGACGCCGTATAGGTCCACGTGCCCGCTTCGTCAGGGGCGAAGAGCACGCGCCACACCGATCCGGTGGACCCGCCATTGCCATCACCATCGAAAAATCCCGGAATGTTATATGTCGCACCCGATGGAGCCTGGAACGTGACCTGCAGACGGTAGTCCAGGAATGGATTGGGGCTCGTGTCCATTTCATCATGCAACGGTCCGGCGAAATCCACGACGACGGTGTGCCATTTCGTGAGTTCACCGCTAACCGTTCCAGCCGAGACTGCCATCGGCAGGCAAAACAGCATCAGGCAAGCAAGAATGCGAGGCAGCGCCTTGAAGTCAGGCATGAGATCCTTCTCCTGGAGTAGTAGCGTACGCGTCGTTTGAACCGGCTTTGCGACAGACAGAAGACTCAGCGATGCGGCATGCAATCGTCGCATCGTCGATGAGCATTTCTTTATCAATCTGCAATTTATATGCCGAAAATACAAACGCTTGTTTTTATTAATTTTATTCTAATTTTGTTGTTTTAGCATCTGCCGATTGTAAAGAACCTCGACAGATTTCTTCTTTTCGCTCCGCAGCGCCCGAACGCGTCAAGACGCGGCGGGTTCGCCTGACCCCGCAAAACCGCATAACGGCGGTCAATACCCGCTTTCTGCCAGACGTACGTTGCCTATCTACAGGATATATAGGTCCGCCAAAAATTACCGTGAAGCATTCACTGGTCAAGGCCGCGCAAATCTGCTATCGCAAGCCCGGAGCCAGACGGTCGGACCGCGCGATCAGCTATCGAGCAGGCCCTCATCACGGTACCACTCATAGGTCTTGCGCAGCCCCTCGTCAATATCGACGGAGGGTTTATACCCGAGCAGGTTTTTTGCCTTGTCGATCGAAAACGCCCGATTCTGGCGGAACCAGTCGACGCGCCTGGGAAATATCGGCGGGTTAATTCGCAATGGCTTACAGACCTTCTCGCATACATGGCCAGCGACGATCAGTGGGCCGATCGGGTAGTGCCGAATCTTTACGTCGATATTCATCGCCCTGCCCACCCGCGTGACGAGTTCTTCGATGCTGAGATAATGCTCGTCGGCGATCAGGAATTCCTCGCCATCCCCCTTGCCCGGCGCCATCGCAAGTATCAACGCCTGTACGAGATTGTCGATGTACAGGGGATGATAGAGCGTTTTTCCCTTACCGAACATCGGGAAGCGGCCCGAGGCAACACGTCTGAAAATCATGTAGAAGCGTTCAGGGTCGCCGGGGCCGTATATTGCCGCCGGCCTGAGAATCACGGTCGGGAGGCCCTTCGCATGGAACTCCTTCACGATCGGTTCGGCCTCGTATTTGGTTTGCTGATAGTAATCGGCGGCGTTGATCGGCGCGTCCTCCCCGGCGGGCGGATGCTCGACATTGCCGTGCACCCCGCAGGTACTGCAATAGATCAGCTTGTCGACACCCTCAGCAACGGCAGCCTCGAGCACGACGCGCGTGCCCCCGACGTTGACCTCCTCGTAATAGGAATTCGGCACGTCGAGTTCGCGAAAAGCGGCAGCCAGGTGCTGAACCACATTTACGCCGGACATCGCCTTCGCCACGACCTCTTTGTCCGTGACGCTGCCGATGACGACTTCGGCGCCCCATGAGCGGAGTTCGTCGGTCTTGTGGCCCTCTTTATAGTCGAGCGCCACGACCTGATGGCCGTCGTCGAGCAAACGCTTGACCAGCGCCTTGCCCGTGAATCCAGTGCCGCCGGTGACCAAGATTTTCATGAAATTCCCTCGTTTTTCGATCCCTCGGAGAGCTCACCACCGGAAAGCCCGACCTTTACATATGCCGCATCGATGCGCTCGGCTGCCGCACGCCAGCTGAATAAGCGCTCCACACGCTGCTGGCCCGCGCGGCCAATTCTATCGGCTTGTTCCGGGTTGTAAATCGCCGCTTGAAGCTGGTCGACGAATCCATCGACATCGCCGTCCGGGGCAAAAAACCCCTCGCCGGCGAGCATGTCGCGGTTATTCGGTGTATCGAAACATATGACAGGCAATCGCGCTGCCATGTAGTTCACCAATTTGCCACTTGCTTCGCCCGAACCACCCGTTTTCGGCTCCAGCGCAATGGACGCTAGCGCGAGATAGCTGCCCAGTTCGTCAAACGGAATCTGGCCGGTCAATATGCAAGCCGACTCTAGCTCGTGTTGCGCGAGATAGGCCTCGAGGGCCTCAGTCGGATATCCGATGACCAGGAACCTGACCGGAAGAGCACGCCTGCAGGTTTCGCGGATCACCTGCTGAAGGGCATCAAGACCCTTGGTCTGCGTCAGACCTCCGGAGTACACGACAACGCGCCGATCGTCGTGCGCAAAGTCGAAACCCGCCACGGCCGCGCACCCGACTGGCACATCGGCTCCATCGCGCGCGAGGAATACGTCATCCGGGTCACGACGGTAGGTCTTCACAAGAAGATCGACACTTGCTTCGGAGGAACATACGCAGACGTCAGCCATCGCAACGATCCGACGTTCTATCCACTGGAAAACGCGCAGTAGCCAAAGACGTCCCTCGAAGAAGCGATGGGCCTCAAGCTCCCCGGTAAGGCTGCCCTGCATATCGAATACCACCGGAAGTGCGGCCTGAAGGGACAACCACTTGGCGAACCACCCGATCATGACGCCCTCGTGCAAATGGCAATGCAATACGTCGGGCCGATAATGCCGGATCGCTCGAACGACGGTCCAGAGCAGGAACACGTCCG
>JBLYYV010000199.1:0-4578 GCA_048550095.1 Gammaproteobacteria bacterium | reverse complement strand
GGTCCGCGCAGTTACGCCATCATCGAGCAGGGGATGATTTCCCGGCTGATCGAGGCGAAGCCGGACGAGATGCGTGTCTATATCGAGGAAGCGGCCGGCATTTCCAAGTACAAGGAGCGCCGGCGTGAAACAGAGAATCGGATCCGCCATACGCGCGACAACCTAGATCGGCTGAACGACCTGCGCGAGGAAGTCGAGAAGCAGCTTAAGCACCTGCAGCGCCAGAAGCGCCAGGCCGAGCGCTACAAGGAGCTCAAGCACGAGGAGCGCACGCTGGAGGCGGAGTTGCTGGCAATTCGGCTAGGCGACCTGCAGAGCGAACTCGAGGGCCAGGAGCAGCAGCTCTCGCAGGGGCAGACGACGCTCGAAGCGGCAATTGCCGATCAGCGGGGCGTCGAGGCGAAAATAGAAGAGGCCCGTGAGAAGCAGGTTGAGGAACAGGAAGCTTTCAATGCGGCCCAGGGCCGCGTCTGGTCAGTGCAGAGCGACATATCGCGACTCGAGCAGTCCCTCGCTCACGCTCGCGAAACGCGCGATCGTCACCAGGTAGACCTCGATGCCGCCCAGTCGCAACTGACGGAGTTGAATCGCGAGATCGATGCAGATCGCGCGCAGCTCGAGGAGTTGGAATCGAGCCTCGAGCGCCTCGCGCCCGACCTCGAGCAGGCCCGCGCTTCGGAGCAGTCGTCCGTTACCGCGTTGCGCAACGTCGAGTTGGCTCAGGAGGAGTGGCAGAAGACCTGGCATGACTTCACGCTGGAGACGAAAGAGCATCAAAGAGTCAGTCATGTCGAGGCAGCTCGCATCGAGCAGCTCGAGGCGCGAATCGCACGGTTGCAACAACGCGACGCAGCGTTGACCGAAGAGCGTCAGAGCGTGTCGCTGAATGATCTCGAGGCTGAGTTACTCGTCAAGGCACGCACCGAACAGGAAGCGAGCCAGGCCGTCGACCGACTGGCCGTCAACCTTCAGCGTATCGATCGAGAGCTCGCTCAGCACCGCGAGCAAGAGCAAATTTTTGGTGGCGAGCTCGAACAGGTTCGCGGCAGCCTGGAGTCGGCGCGGGGCCGCGTGGAAACGCTCGAGGCTTTGCAGGAAGCTGCCCTCGGTCAGGATCAGGACGAAGTGCGTCGCTGGGCGTCCGCGCAAAATTTGGAAGGCCGGCCGAGACTTGCGCAGCGACTCAGAGTCGACAAGCCCTGGGAACGTGCGGTCGAAACTGTGCTCGGCGATTTCCTGCAGGCGATCTGCGTAACGCGTTGCGAGGAGCATTTGTCCAGCTTGCCGTCAGCCGATGTCATGCTGATCAATGGTAGCGACGATCCGGGCGAGCCAGCCGGTACCTTGCTCGAGAAGGTCGAGAATGCCGGCAGCGCGGCGGCGTTGCTTGGCGCCGTGCGCGTTGCTGATTCGCTCGAGCAGGCGATGGGAATTCAGCAGGGTCTGAATGTCGGGGAGTCAGTCGTGACGCCTGATGGTGTCTGGCTCGGCCGTGGCTGGGTTCGCATCAGCCGTGGGCTGGAGGAAGCCGGGGGTCTGATTTCGCGCGAGCATGATATTCGTGAGCTGCGCGACCAGGTGCTTGATTTCGAACAGAAAGTCATTCGCCTCGAGACTGATCGGCGTACGACCCGGGCGCGCCTCGGTGAACTTGAAAGCGAGCGCGGTGGGGCGAACCAGAAGCTCACGGAAGCGAATCGATATTTCGGTGAGGCGGCAACTGTACTCGCGAGCCTGCGTCAGGACTTCGATCGACTGAAAGAGCGCATGGCCCTGGTTGATCGCGATAGCCATGCGGTGCGTGACGAACTCGAGTCGATGCACCAGTCGATGCGGGAGTCAAAGGCGAGTCTCGAGCACGCGGGCACCGCCGTGGCACGGCTCGAAAGTCGACGCCCCGAACTTGAGGCGCAAGCCAAGCAACTGCAGACCGAATTCGAACAGGCGCGAGAAAAGGCCGGCAGCGACCAGGCTACTGCGGCACGGATCAATGTCGAATTCGAGAGTCGCCGGGCATCACGCGAGTCGGCGAGTACGACTTTGACGCGCATCAGCGCACAGCGCGGGCAATTGCAGGAACGAGTAAACACGCTGACCGAGTCGATCTCCTCGAGCGATGCGCCCCTGCAGGGTCTGCAGGAGGAACTCGACGCCGCCCTTCGGCGCGAAGTTGGCGTCAAGCGCGAACTTGACGAACAGCGCCGGAAAACCGAAGCGGCGGATACCGAATTAAAGACGAGCGAATTCAACCGGACCGAGTGCGAGGCGAAGGTCGCCGCAGCACGCGACCTGGTTGATGGTCTGCGTATGCATGTGCGTGAGACCCAGGTACGCCGTGAGGGCGTCGCGGAGCAATTCGCTCAACTCGAGTTGCAACTGGAAGCCGTCGTCGCGGATCTCGACGACGCGGCGGATGTCGATCAGTGGGACGAGCGGCTGACGACCGTCAAGCGCCGCATCGACCGGCTCGGCGCGATCAACCTCGCTGCGATCGAGGAGTATGAGGAACAGTCCGAGCGTCAGAAGTACCTGGAGGCGCAGTTTGAAGACTTGACCTCGGCGCTCGATACCCTCGAAGGTGCGATTCGCAAGATCGATCGGGAGACCCGCACCCGTTTCAAGGAAACGTTCGACAACGTCAATGCGGGTATCCAGCGACTGTTTCCGAAGTTATTCGGGGGCGGGCACGCCTATCTGAATCTCGACGGTGACGACCTGCTCAGCGCGGGTGTAACCGTCATGGCTCAACCGCCGGGCAAGCGTAATAGCACCATTCACCTGCTGTCCGGTGGCGAGAAAGCACTGACGGCAGTTTCGTTGGTGTTCTCGATTTTCGAATTGAATCCGGCGCCGTTCTGTCTGCTCGACGAGGTCGATGCGCCACTCGATGATGCCAACGTGGGTCGATTCTGCGATATCGTTCGCGAGATGTCTGAAACCGTGCAGTTCCTGTGTATTACCCACAACAAGACGACCATGGAAATGGCCAGCCAGCTGACCGGCGTAACGATGAATGAGCCGGGTGTATCACGACTGGTTTCCGTCGATATCGACGAGGCCGTTAAACTCGTTGCGAGCTAGCCCGGGGCCAACTTGTGGCGGAGTTAAGGTGGCTGCTGCTGGTTGTCGGGCTCGCGATCGTCGCGGGTGTCTACCTTTTCACCCGATTTAAGCCGCGCCTCGAAAAGCGAATCGGCGCGCTCGCGCCTCGCCGCGAACCCAGCATCGGCGGCCACAACTCAGCACCCCAAGAGCCTCCGGTCGAGCCAGCGAATGATGATCCGGAGCAAGGTTTCGACGAATCTCCGAATATCCCGGCCCCCGCAGAGTCGAAGATTGTCGCGATTCGGCTGATGGCCCGCAACGCAACCGGCTTTCCCGCGGACAGGCTAATTCTGACTATGCGCGAACTCGGTCTCAAGCATGGCGAGTTCGGAATTTTTCATCGTCTTTGTGGCGAAGAGGATCGATACAATGCCTTCAGCGTCGCGAGTCTCGTCGAGCCGGGGGCTTTCGATCTGACGAAGATCAAAACCGAAACATACCCTGGTGTAAGCATCTTCATGATGCTGCCCGGCGCGGCCGACGGCGTGGAGATTTTTGACGACATGCTGACGACGTCCAGGTCACTCGCACGGGAACTGGACGGCGAGTTGCTGGACGAGCAGGGCAGTTCATTGAGCGTGCAGCGAGAACGTTATCTTCGTGAGGAAGTCATTCAGTTTGAGCATCAGGCGACCGCCTGACTTCGCAGCGACGTCAAACCGCGCGTTACGGGCAGAGAATGGCAGGACCACGTGACAAACAGGACGGCCATGTGACGCGCGCGCCGGCTGCTGCCATCGAGCGGGTTGACGAGTTGCGGCACGAAATCGAAGGCCATAACTACCGCTACTATATTCTCGACGAGCCGTCGGTTCCGGACGCCGAATACGATCGGCTTATGTCGGAGTTGACGGCGCTCGAAAGTGAGTATCCGCAACTGATCGTTCCGGAGTCACCGACGCAGCGAGTAGGCGCGTCGCCAGTCGAAGGGTTCGAGCAAGTCCGGCATGAGCTGCCTATGCTGTCGCTCGATAACGCTTTCTCGAACGAATCGGTGGCCGACTTCGATCAGCGCGTGCGCGAGCGGCTCGAGACCGACGGCCCGATTACCTACGCGGTTGAGCCGAAAATCGACGGCACCGCAATCAGCATACTGTACCTGGACGGCAAGCTTGAACGCGCGGCAACGCGCGGCGATGGAACGACCGGAGAGAACGTTTCCCATAATGTTCGAACGATCGCATCGATACCGTTGCAGCTGCGCGGCAAGGGTTATCCACGCTACCTCGAAGTGCGCGGGGAAATATTTATGCCGCGCGCAGGATTCGAAGCCTTGAATGAGCGTGCGAGAAAGGCGGGGCAAAAGACGTTCGTGAATCCGCGCAATGCTGCGGCTGGGAGCCTTCGGCAGCTCGATCCTGAACTGACGGCCGGACGGCCGCTCGATTTCTTCGTCTACAGCACCGGCGTGATCCGTGACGGCGAGTTGCCCAGCAGCCATA
Organism: Gammaproteobacteria bacterium; assembly: GCA_048550095.1. Taxonomy (GTDB): domain Bacteria; phylum Pseudomonadota; class Gammaproteobacteria; order Steroidobacterales; genus SMWD01. The sequence goes on along the minus strand of JBLYYV010000199.1, from coordinate 31 downwards.
GCGAATCATTAGCTAAATTGCGGTCTTGGGG
>JBLYYV010000198.1:0-14669 GCA_048550095.1 Gammaproteobacteria bacterium | reverse complement strand
CCCGCTGACGAGATCGGAGACTGCCGGAATAAATTCCCGACGCCTTTAGCGAGGGAATTTCATTGCGGCTGTAGGCCGATCGGGGGTTATATAACCGCTTGCCAACGGAGTGGCTAGGAGTGGAGTGGCGCGCCGAGCACAGCGATACAACCAGCGACCGAACGTCACCAGGCGAACATCAAGAACGGAAGAACCGAAACTACCTAGACAGCAGCTTTGCGCCGACCGGCAAGTCGCAGTAAGCGACCGCGACCGAGCTTCGCGCCGGAGATCTCGAACAGCATCGCCGCACCGACGAGCGCGATAAGCGTGTTGCGGAAAACCGAACTAACGGCGGATAAGCCGAGAACCAGGACGAGCAACAGCAGTGCCCGGAAGTTGGCGCCGACATGACCGGCCCAGCGCATCCTGAACTCGAATGCGAGGCTGTCCAGATTGTCGTAAAGCTTGGGGATCCACTCCATCAGCGTGTCCGGTTCGAATTGACGACATAGAGATCGGGCTTGGTGGCCCTGTCCGTCGCATCCGAACCGTCTTCCCCGGCGGTGAACCTGCCTTTCACGCTCGCGAGCGCTTTGTCGATCCAGGCGCGCTTGCGCACCGTCTCGGCATTCGTAAACGTGACTTCGCTATGTTTCGTTTTCGACATAGTCTTCGACTTATTCCATGTCCGCCGCTATTCCTGCGGCTAATTTATCGTCCATATTGCCCGACGTCCGTGAATGTGTTCACGCATGATCGGGCAATCCCTCCCTGCGCTGCCACGACATCGTCGAATCGTGAGATACCTCACACGATCTTTCAGACGACGGGCATCGCTGTCCGCACACACTGTTGCCTGGTTTACTGCCGGTTGACGATGGTCAATTCAGATCCCGTACCGGCGACAAGAACTTTTCTTCTTATTCTTCAGGTTGCCAATCGCGCCGGACCTTGTCCGACCAGTTGCGGTAACCCTTCCAAGTATACAGACCCGGATCCAATGGAGCTCGTCTTTTTTCTGGTGCCTGCACTCGAGTCAGCCATCGGCGGTAGGCCTCCCAGCCACTGACGTCCTTACCGTCTGCGGCGACAAGCCCTTTCTCGCGGCGGTCCTGCACAGATTCGTGCTGGCCATTGCCGTTCGAGAAACCGTTGGTTCCCTTTCGTGCAAGTGGATTATGTTTATGATCGCTCATTCAGTTACTGCCTACGCTGTAAGTGACGAGCAAAGACTACGGGGTCCGCAGACGACCCTCCATGAACCACATCACAGGTGAATCCATTTAACCCGTTGATTATGCGGGCATGTCCGCACTTTTCTATGTGATTCGGCTCTCCGGCCTAGAAAGCGAGGCGATAACAGGGCTGGTAAGCACCTTTCGCGAGTTTCATGCGACCCTGCTCCACGAACGACCCGAGCAGCCCATCCATTCGCGCCAACAAGGTCTTATCGCCGTTGATCACGAACGGTCCGTTCTTCTCGATCGCACGAATCCCCTGCTCCTTGACGTTGCCGGCTACGAATCCGGAGAAAGCACGGCGCAGGTCATACGCGAGTTCATGCGTACCCTGGTCCGTGTGTATCTGCAACGCGGCCATGTTTTCGTGCGTGGCCACGAACGGCTGCTGGAAGCCGTGTTCGATCGCGAGTCGCCAGTTGTAGTAGTAGGCATCGCGCGAAGCGTGCCTGACTTCTTTGACATGGCGAACTCCGTCGGCGACGAGCTGCGCGACCCGGGCCGGGTCGCCGATCTCGATTCGATAGTAGCGCTGCGCATCTGAGCCGAGCGTCGCGCCGATAAAGTCGTCGATCTGCGCGAAGTAGTCCCGGCACGATTCCGGCCCCGCGAGCACGAGCGGCACCGGCACGTCGCCGTTCTTCGGGTTCATCAGGATGCCCAGCAGGAAAAGCAGTTCCTCAAGCGTTCCGACGCCGCCTGGGAATACGACGATAGCGTGAGCTACGCGGACGAATGCCTCGAGGCGTTTCTCAATGTCCGGCATGATGATGAGCTGATTCACGATCGGGTTCGGCGATTCGGCAGCGATGATGCCTGGCTCGGTGATGCCTATGTAACGCCCGTCGCGCACGCGTTGCTTGGCGTGACCAATCGTCGCCCCCTTCATCGGCCCCTTCATGGCACCGGCGCCACAGCCGGTGCAGACGTTCAGTAAACGCAGGCCGAGTTCGTAACCGACATCCTTCGTAAATTCATACTCCTCGCGCCCGATCGCGTGGCCGCCCCAGCAAACGACGAGATCCGGCTCGGACGGTAGGCGAAAGACGTCGGCATTGCGCAGAATGTGAAAGATCGTATTGGTGATGCCGCCGCCGGTGGCCAGATCCAGCCCATCGCTAAACTCGAGTTCACTGCCGACGAATACGACGTCGCGCACGACGGCAAACAGCAGTTCCCGAATGCCGCGAATCATCTCGCCGTCGACGAAAGCATCGGCGGGCGCCCCAGTCAGGGCGAGTTTGATGCCGCGTTCCTGCTGAATGATGCGGACATCGAAATCCGCGAACTCCTCCAACACCTCACGCGCATTGTCGGTGCGGCTGCCCACGTTCAGCACGGCAAGCGCGCACTGGCGCAGCATCTCGTGCAAATTACCCTCGCCGACGCTCTGTAAACGATCGACTTCGTGCTGTGACAGGACCTCGAGGCTACCCTCGGGCATCACCTCGATAATCGTTTCATTTGCTGGCATGGGAGGATTGTCGCCGAATTAGTGTTGCGAAATCGTGTCGCCGGTCACGCCGTCGCGGCCGACGGTCGCAGACTCGGTCAGGGAACGATACTGATAGGCGTATCGGGCGACGTCATGAGCCAGATGTCGACCATGTCGGAATTCGAGAGCGCAACGCAACCTTCGGTCCAGTCCGTTACCCGATAGTAGTCGTCCGAGTACTTCGGCTCGTTCGGCTGACCGTGGATCATGATCTGACCGCCGGGGTCCTTACCCCGCATGCGGGCCGCCCGCTCGTCGTTCTCATTCGGGTACGAAATCTGAATGGACAGGAAATAGTCGCTGGCGGGATTCCGCTTGGTCAACATATAGTCGCCCTCGGGGGTTCGGTAGTCGCCCTCGAACTCCTTGTCGCCGGTCGGAACGAATCCGAGCGCGACGTCCATGCTGCGAAGCACACGCTCGCCCTTGTACAGATATAACTTACGCTCGGATTTGTTGATCACCACGCGTTCCGCCATCTCGGGCTCGGCCGCCCATGACGACCCGGCCGCGCCGACGCACACGAACACCGCGATGAATAACGAAACAACTGGGCCTCTCATGCGCATGATTCTAGCCTACCTATTCGCTCGAGTCGGCACTCGCCATCGCTGCCGCCGGATCAGCGGCGGCCCCCGACCGCTCGATCTGCGGGAATATCACCTTGGTTCCGGGCCGGAGCCTGTCGATATCCAGATCCGGATTGTATTGCCGCAGCAACCACACCGGCACCTTGTACCGGCGCAGGCTCAGCACGAACAATGATTCGCCTCGCCGCAGCTTGTGCACCGTCGTGTCGACGATGCGATAACGGGCGAAGAATGCCTCCTGCAGCTCGCGATGATAAGCAATGCGCTTCGATGCGAATGCGTCCGCATCGACATCGTCGAAGACGAGCTCGATGCGGTGACCGATGACCGCGGGCTGACGGAACGCATAACCGTTTGCGTCGCGCAGGCGCTGCGTCTTGATGTCGAGCCAGTCCGCAAAGTGACCGAGCGTTTCGGCGGCCTGAATCTCGATCGTACCGTCGGCCGCGACCAGGTAGTCGCTCGGATCCGCCAACAGCACGCTGTCCGCTCCGGCCGATGCGACCACGCCTTCCTGCTCGGACGACACCGGTTCGTCCGTGACGTCCGCGCCCGTCTCGACGATGGCCATGGTCGCCTCGGGTTCGGGCTCGGATATGGGTTCAGGTACGGGTTCGGATGCTGGGGCAGGTTGTGGCGCTGGTTCCGCGACAGCGGCCACCTGCACCGGCTCAGGCTCAGGCTGCGCACTCGCCACGGTCGCGGGCGCGCTTGCCGGCGCCGCTGGATCGGCACGAATGATCAGTTGCTGACCCGCGTAGATGCGATTCCCGCTAGCGAGCGAATTCATCGCCAGAAGCTCACTCTGCCTGACGCCGGCGCGCGACGCGATTTCACTGATCGTATCGCCGGACCGGACGATATAAACATCGGCATCCGCCGGTATCGACTTGGCGCCGGCCCGGTATGGCAGGTTGATGACTTGTCCGACGCGGATCTTGTGTCGGCTGCGCAGATTGTTGATCGTCATGAGCTCCGATACGCTCGTGTCATACCGTGCCGCGATCAGGGACAGGCTGTCACCGCGTTCGACGCGGTGCTCGAGGTCGGGGGTTTGATTGGCGAACCGGGCGTCGCTGGGAATCGCGGCGAGAATCTCACCGTCATCCATATCGATTTCGTTCGCCGGCAAGCGCAACTCGAAACCGCGTGGCACGTATTTCAATCCCGTCCATACGGACTTCAGCAATGCCGGGTTGTATTCGCGCAGCACGCTGCCCGATATGCCCAGCACCTCCTCCAGCGTATCGGTCGCGACATAGTCGTCCAGCTTGACCACGACCTGCGGAATCGGGTCGTCTTTCTCGATCTTGCCGAAGTATTTTTCGGCGTTCTCCGCGACTTCGTTCGCGGCCAGGAATGCGACATAGAAGTTGCGCGACGCGAAACCGAACGCACGCCCCTTGTACTCGCGGACGATAACTTCGATATCTTCCGTCCCGGTCTGGCGCACCGCACGGCGCATGCCGGCGACACCGTGGTTGTAGGCGGTGATCGCCAGTGGCCACGACTGCAGGATCGAGTAGTTGTATTTCAGCAGTGCCGCAGCCGCTTCGCTCGATACGTACGGGTCACGGCGTTCGTCGACGACGTGATCGATCTGCATGAAACGCCGGCCGGTAGCGCGTGTGAACTGCCACAGGCCCGACGCGCCGACGTGCGACCGCGCAGCGGGATTATAAGAAGACTCGACATGTGGCAGCGACGCCAGCTCTAACGGAACACCCGCATCGGACAGCGCATCTCGAATATGCTTTTCCCAGCGTCCAGACCGTTTCAGGCCATCGCGGTAGCGGTCCGCGAGCCCCTGCTGAAAACGAATCCTGCTTGCGGCCGCGCGAAGCTCCGCGTTCGTGACATCTTCGGGCCACAGCTCGAGAACCCGTTTCTGCTCGGTCGTCAGGCCATTGCGTTTCCCGCCCGCGAGTTCTTTCAGTATGGTTTTGTACTTGTTGCGGGTCTTGTCCGCGATTTTGCGGCGTTGCCGGGTACTGACGTTCTTGGGCAAGTCGACCGTCGCGTAGATGATCGACAGGTTCCGGTTGTCGTGAACCAGTGCCTGCTCGGACGTCACCTCCGCGAAGACCTGGCGCCAGAATGCGATGTCGCGCTCCAGGCCGGTCGGCCGGGTGAGATTTTCCGCCGCCAGGGGCAGCGCCAACAACATGACCAGCATGCCGGTCGAAATACGACGCAAGATCATCAGTCTCATTAACTTCCCTGTGTTGACTTCCCTGCCGTGGCCATGGCGCGCCGTTCGCGCGCCGCAGCGTTTCCGCGGCCGGATTCTAACCGGTCCCATTGAGCATAAGCCGGAAACCGCCGGGCTCATCCGACCGAATTCACACTCCCGGCAGATGATCTATCGGGGTCCGGAACCGGCCACTGAATAAGCGCTTCAGCGACGCAGGTCCTTCTCCCGATGCAGAAAACCTGCTAACTTGACCAAATATACGGAAATTTCCTGATTTATCGGAAGCTTCCGAGTCATTTCTGGGATTAAACTTAACCGCCAAGGCGACTGAGAATCAAGTGGAGTCGAGCGCAGACAGGCTGACCGCCGTACCGCAATTCTTCCGGACCGGCGTGTATGCGTTGCTGGCCGGGGGATTGTCGCTGGTCCTGGCCGGTTGCGAACCGTCGCCGGCTTCCCAGGCACTCGCCTTCAAGAGCAGCCTGGCGGTCGAGCAGCCGCAGGCCCCGACGACCGCTGCTTCACCCGAACCGGCCCCGCCGCCCGTCGTCATCGAGGAACTGCCGACCGGCAGCGAGCCTGCAGAAGAAGTCACTGCTGACCATCCGGTCGAGCACGAGTCGAAAGTCGCGGCGCACTCGGAGGAAATTCCGCGCCCGGGCGACGTCGGGCCGCCCGCTGCGATTCGTCCTGCGGCCATGATGATGCCCGTCGACAAACCCGGTGGATTCGAACTGCTCGGCCAGACCATACCCGCCGGCACATCGCAACGACTGATGTGGTCGGCGAGCCAGATCTTCGAGGGCGTCTCATCGGAGACACCCGTTCTTGTCGTCAATGGCAAAGGCAATGGTCCAACGCTGTGCCTGACCGCCGCCATCCATGGCGACGAACTGAACGGCATCGAGATGGTGCGCCGGGTGCTGCATGATCTCGATCCGGACAAGGTCAATGGCACCGTCATCGGCATCCCGATCGTGAACCTGCAGGGTTTTCGTCGAGGATCACGGTACCTGCCTGACCGCCGCGACCTGAACCGTTACTTCCCCGGCAATCCGGAGGGCAGCTCCGCGTCGCGCATCGCGCACTCGCTGTTCGACGGCATCATCAAGAACTGCGACGCGCTGGTCGACCTGCACACCGGGTCGTTCTACCGCACCAACATGCCGCAGCTTCGTGCCGATCTGCGTTACGAGCGCATCAAGGAATTGACCCAGGGCTTCGGGGGCATCGCGGTCCTGCACAGTGAAGCCGCGATCGGGACGTTGCGCCGCGCGGCGGCCGACGCCGGAAATCCCGCGATCACGCTGGAGGCCGGCGAGCCATTGCGGCTGCAGTCGGCGAAAGTCAGCCAGGGCGTCACTGGAATCTTCACGCTGCTCGACACGATGAACATCGTCAAACGGGTGCAGTTTCTGTCGCCGCCCGAGCCGGTCTTCTACCAGTCGACCTGGGTCCGCGCGGACGACGGCGGCATTCTGTTTTCGGTCGTGCGCCTCGGACAATCGATCGAGACCGGCGACGTCCTCGGCACGATTACCGACCCGATCACCAATGAGCAGAACCTGATCTACTCACCCACCGCCGGCCGGGTACTCGGCATGGCGCTGAACCAGGTCGTGCAACCGGGATTCGCCGCGTTCCGCATCGGCATCGAGACGGATGGCCCGCCGACCGCGTCAACGGGCGGCGATCTGGCCTGGGCGGCCGGGAGCCGCGTGCTCGGCGACAACACAGTGACCGGCGAAACGGATCCGCAGCCGGCCGAAGTAGAGACAGAAGAAAACTCCGAAGAATAAGCGGTCCGGTATCGTGGTTCGTCAGACGGGTCGGTCCTGCAGCGCGGCTATCCGGTCTTCCAGCGGCGGGTGCGACATGAACAGCGCTCGAAAACCGGTCGGCTTGCCACCGTTGATACCGAACGCCTGTAACGCCTCCGGCAATTGGTTCGGCGCCTGCCCGCTCTTCAATCGCTCCAGGGCAGCCACCATGTTGCCACGGCCCGAATAGTCCGCACCGCCGGCATCCGCTCGATACTCACGCTGTCGCGAGAACCACGCGACGATCATGCTGGCCGCTATGCCGAGGACGATCTGCGCCACCAGCGACGTGATGAAGAACCCGGGCCCATAGCCTCGATCGTTCTTCAGCAATACCCGGTCGACGAAGAACCCGACCAGGCGCGACAGGAAGATCACAAACGTATTCACGACGCCCTGCAACAGCGTCATCGTCACCATGTCGCCGTTCGCGACATGCGCGACCTCGTGCGCAAGCACGGCGTCGATCTCGTTCTGGCGCATGTTCTGCAACAACCCGGTGCTGACGGCGACCAGCGAGTTATTGCGCCGCGGTCCAGTCGCAAACGCATTCGGTTGCGGCGAATCGAAGATCGCGACTTCCGGCATCGCGATGCCCGCCTTGGTCGCGTGGTTCTGCACGGCGGCCACGAGCCAGGCCTCCGTGCTGTTGGACGGCTGCTCGATGACGCGCGCTTTGGTCGTCCACTTCGCGATCATCTTCGAGGCGGCAAGCGAGATGAACGATCCCGAGAACCCGATGATCGCCGAGAAGATCAGCAATTGGGTCAGGTCGATCCCGCCCTGCTCGTTCAGGTAACCCTCGAGCCCAAAAACACGCATGGCGACCGCGAGGACCGCCAGCACGGCAACATTGGTCGCAAGAAACAGTAGAATTCGTTTCACACCAGACTCCGACGTGGTTCAGAAATAAAAATATGGGCCCGACGTTACATGAATTCAAGGCCTGACACAGGCGAGACAGGCGCGCCGGACCAGTCCGGCCTGATCCCGCTGTACCGGTTCTGGCAGCCGAAATACTGGGGTATGTGGGTCGCCGTGCTGTTGCTGCGCCTGATCACACCACTGCCGTTTCGCTGGCAGATGCGCATCGGTCAGGTACTCGGCCGGCTGGCGATGCCGTTCGTGCCGAAGCGTCGGCGCGTCGCCGAGATCAACCTGCGCCTGTGCTTCCCGGATCTCGACGACGGAGAGATCGACCAACTCGTCCGCGAACACTTCGAATCCACCGGTATTGCGATGATCGAGACAGGTCTCGCGTGGTTCATCAGCGCAGAACGCGCGCGCCGCCTCGTGCGTCTCGACGGAATGGAGTTCGTTGTCAAAGAACTCGAGCAGGGCAACGCGGTGCTGCTCCTGAGCGGGCATTTTCCCGGCGGCGAGATCATCGGCATCGACGCGCTGCGGTTCCTGCCGGAGATGGCAGCGATGTACCGTCCCACCAACAACAAATTCGCCGACCAGATCCTCCGCCGCTCACGCGGCCGGTCACTCGCGCACCTGATCCCGAAGGACGGACTGAGGGACATGCTGCGGTACCTGAAAAAGGGCGTGCCGTTTTGGTACGCGTCCGACCAGGCCTACGATCGCAAGGGCAGCGCGCTCGTGCCGTTCTTCGGCGTGCCGGCGATGACCAACTGCGCGCTGACCCAAATCGCGCGCATGTCGAAAGCCAAGGTCATCCCGTACCTGCCGCTGCGGCGACCGGACCTCAGTGGCTATGACGTGACGTTTCTGCCGCCACTCGAGAACTTCCCGACGGACGACGAAGTCGCCGACGCCGAACGCGTGCACAAAATCCTCGAGGAACACATCCGCAAGGCGCCGGCTCAGTACTACTGGCTGCATCGGCGCTTCAAGAACCGCCCGCCGCCCCTGCCGGACGTCTACGCCGACCTGTGACTCAGTCGCGGTAGCCCTGCAGCAACGCGTCCCAGTCACCCGCTGAGAAATGCGCGCCGTCAAGGCGCGTGATCTTGTCGAGCGAGCGACGCAACCTTTGCAGGTTGTCGTTCGACCACGAACCCGCGGCGTCCATGATGCGCCCGCGATCAAAATCGAGCAGGTACAGATCGCCCGAGTCCCCCATCTGGATATTGTGGGCGTTCAGGTCGGCATGAAACACCCGGGCCCGATGAAAACGCGCAAGCATCGCGCCGATGCCTTTCCACGCCTCCACCGGCCGCGATGCATCAACCAGCGCCGCCGCGAGCGAGCGAACACCTTGAAGCCGTTCGGTGATCAGGTCCGCACGATAGAAGGGGCCGCTGCGCACGTAACGCCCGGCGACCGGTCGCGGTACCGGGAGTTCCATGTCGCGCAGCGCGGCCAGCAATCGCCACTCGCTGAACGAGCGCGTGCGCGCTTCGCCGGCCCAGACGAACCGGTCCCTGGAGAAATGACGAACCATGCCGCCCCGATAGTAGTGACGCAGGACGCAATCGCGTCCCTGCACGGAAATGAAATGCGTGCTGCCGCGACCCGCGAGCTCGCTCGCGCCCGCCGCCCGCTCTTCGCGGCGTGGCGCCGCGAACATACGCTCGTCTGCTTGGTCGACGAGCGCGTCATCGTATACGATGACGCTGTCTCCGATGCGCTCGATGCATTCAGACACCCGACACTCTTCCCTCGTCTTTGGAGCGGTCAAACATCGCCACGACACCGCAAGCCCCCGCCGGTCGACTGAGCACCCCGCCGGAGTCTGTCTGCGTGATCAGGTTATCGGCCATCGGCGATTGCTGTCACACGCTGGCCGTCGTCAGGTCGATCCAGTCCGCATGGCCGAGCACGAAAATCACCTGGGTCATCGGGCGCACCGAGTTGAGTTTGATGGAAGGCGTGGAAGGCGTCGAGTTTATCACCTTCGACAAAACACGCGGCTGGCGAGCCTACCTGGAGGTTCGCTCCCAATTGCGGGGCCGCCGTTTCCCGGTGCTGCTGCATATGCATGCATCCATGCGCGCGAATATCGCCAGCCGAATGATCCGAGCGAAGCTGCGGCTCGGTTACGATCGGGCACGGGCGCGCGATTCCCAGTGGCTGTTCACGAATGCACATATTCCGGCGACGCCCGAGCAGCATGTCCTGGACGGGATGTTCTCGTTCATCGAATACCTCGGCCTGTCGGAACGGGGTCACCTTCGCTGGGACATCCCGATCGGCGCAACAGACCGGCAGTTCGGCAACGACGTCTGCGCGGCAGCCGGTCCGACCTGCGTCATCAGTCCGTGCAGCAGCCAGCGGTTCCGAAATTTTCGCAACTGGTCCGTCGACAACTATGTCGCGCTGATCGACTACCTGCATGACACGTACGGCGCGAACATCGTGCTGACCGGCGGACCGACCGACATCGAGATGGAATACGGTGAACGCATCGCCGCCCGCGCAGCCGGCCCGGTGACCAACCTGATCGGCGGCACGAGCCTGAAACAGCTGCTGGCCATCATCGACGGCGCGAGTGTCGTCGTCTGCCCGGACTCGGGACCGGCCCACATGGCGACCACCGTGGGCACGCCGGTCGTGGGTCTGTACGCGACGTCGAATCGACGCCGCACCGGCCCCTACTTCAGCCAGCATCTCGTCGCCGACCGCTATCCGGAGGCGGTCAGGCGAGAGTTCGGCAAGGAGGTCAGCGAAGTCGCCTGGGGGCAGCGCGTGCGTGACCCGGACGCCATGAACCTGATCACGCTCGGCGACGTTACGGCGAAAGCCGATCTCGTGCTTGGCCCGGGACGGACAGGACATCAGCCAATACTCGGTCCGGTGTGATATCGCGCAGGCAGCGCAGGTGGCCAAGCGGGCATTCGCGCTCGAAACACGGGCTGCATTCGAGCCCGAGCGAGATGATGGTCTTGCGGTCGGTCAGCGGCGGCGTGAAATCCGCAGACGACGAGCCGTAGATCGCAACAACGTGTGTCCCCGCGGCCGCGGCGACATGCATCAGGCCCGAATCGTTCGTGACTGCCGCGCGCGCGATGGACAGGACGTCGACCGTCTCCTCCAGTCGGGTCTCGCCGCAAAGATTGAACACGCCATCGCCGCCGGCCGCGCGAATCCGTTCGCCGACGTCACGCTCACCCTTCGAGCCGAGGACGGCCACGACAATGTCGTCAGCAGCCAGCGCTGCCGCGAGTTCGCCGTAGTACTCGATCGGCCAGCATTTGGCCGGACCATACGCGGCGCCCGGCATCAGCGCGACGACGTCCCTGGACCCGGCGCCGAGTTGCGTCATTAAGCGAGCGCGATTATCGGCATCCGTCGCGAGCTCGGGATACGGGGGCGCAGGCAGCGCGGCATCGGGCGGCAGGCCCAGGGCCATGAATCGCTTGACGGTCTGGTCGAGCCGACGCTTGTCGAGACGACGCACATCGTTGAGCAAACCATAGCGCAGCTCGCCACGGAACCCGGTGCGCCGCGGGATTGTGGCGAAGAACGGCACGAGCGCGGCCTTGAAAGATCTCGGCATGACGATCGCGCGTGTATAACGCTCGGCGCGCAACGCTCGGCCGACGCGAAACCGTTCGCCGAGTTTCAGCTCGCCGTGGCCGACCGCCAGGGTTACCGTTCGGCGTACCTCGGCCATCCGATCGAGTATCGGCTCCGACCATGCGGGAGCCACCACGTCGATGACGGCGCGGGGAGACTGTTCGCGGAGCAGCTTGAACAGCGACTGCGCCATGACCATATCGCCGACCCACGCCGGGCCCGCGATCAGGATCCGGTCATCTGCCGATGACATCGAGGTACCGCTTCACGCCTTCCTCGACATCGAGGAAGTCCGCGTCGTAGCCGGCCTTGCGCAGGCCCGACATGTCGGCCTCGGTGAAACTCTGATAGCTGCCTTCCAGGCGTTCCGGAAACGGGATGTATTTGATGTAGCCGCGCTCATGCCACGCGATCACGGCATTGGCCACGTCGTTGAACGAGCGGGCCTTGCCTGTGCCAAGGTTGTACAGTCCGCGGCATTCCGGCCGTTCGATGAGCCACAGGTTGACCGCCGCGACGTCATCGACGTGGATGAAGTCGCGCCGCTGCTCGCCGTCGCCATAACCGCCGCTGCCCTTGAACAGCCTGACTTCATCACCAACCGCCAGCTGACGGTTGAAGTGAAAGATCACGCTCGCCATGTCTTCCTTGTGCTGCTCGCGCGGGCCGTAGACGTTGAAGTATCGCAGTCCGACGACCTGCGTTTCGATGTCGTCCCACCGCCTGCGGAGGTACTGGTCGAACTGCCACTTGGAATACGCGTACGCGTTGATCGGGTGTTCGTTCTTACGGTCGACGCCGAACTCGCTACCGGCGCCGTAGACGGACGCCGACGAAGCATAGATCAGCGGGATCGACTGCTCGACGCAATAGCTCAGCACGGCCTTCGAGTAATCGTAGTTCATCCGCATCATATAGCGGCCGTCCCACTCGGTCGTCGTCGTACATGCGCCCTGGTGCGACACTGCGCGGACCTTACCGAAGTTCTTGCCCGCATTGATGTGGGCGAGGAAGTCTTCATGGTCCGCATAGTCGGCGATATCGCAGTCCGCGAGGTTGTCGGTTTTGTGTCCGTCCTTCAGGTCGTCGACGACGAGGATGTCGGTCTCGCCCGCAAGGTTAAGCTGTCGAACGATATTGCTGCCGATGAATCCGGCGCCGCCCGTTACGATGATCATGCCGCGACCCCGCCGACGAGTTGCGTATATATCTCGATATAGCGGCTCGTCATCCGCGCCGGTGAGAAGTTCTCGGCCTTTAGTTTATTCACTGATCTGATCCGCTCGCATAATTCATTGTCGCGCTCGAGACGCAGCACCGCGCGCGTCAGCGCATCGATATCGTCCGGGGCGCACAGGAAACCGTTCGCTTCGTCTTCGATGATCTCGGGAATACCTCCGACCGTCGTCGCGACGACCGGCAGGCCGAACTCCAGCGCATCGAGCAGGATCGAACCGAGCCCCTCGTGTCTGGAAGGATAAATAAACGCGTCGCAGGCCGCCAGATAATTGCCGACGTCTTCGACGTAGCCGGTGAATACGATATTGTCCAGACCCGCTGCGGCTTCCTTCAGCGAATGCTCGTCGCGACCGCTGCCCACCAGGATGAAACGCACGCGCGGCTCGGTGTCGCAGATTCTGCGGGCGATCGAGATAATCTGCTGCTGCCCCTTGTGCGAATCGTCGAGAGCGCCGACGTGTCCGACGACGAAACCGTCGCCGAACTGTTCTCGCAGCTCGACGACCCGCGCCGGCTGGCTCGTCAACGCGCTACTTGCGTCCGGTATGACCGACCACTCCAGCGCAGCATCGAGCGAATCGATCGATGCCCCGATCGCAGCCGAAACCGGCACGATCGCGGCTGCGCGGCCATACATTCGTCGATTCGCCGCGGTATGGCGCGGCCCTTTCTGCACCCTGCGGGTCAGGAGGTATGGCGTGCTGCGCAGCAACGAATTCAGCCAGGCCGCTTGAGTCGCGCGGCCCTCGTGGACGTGGACCAGGTCCGCCCCACCGAGCGCGAAAGCGCCCGCGATGACATTTCCCGCGACCTGTCTCGTCGTCAGGCCGTCGATCGATCGGCAGCGCCCGGCCAGCGCTTCGTCGCGGCGAGCTACCAGCGTCTGCGCCCAGCCATGGCCGGCGAGTCCTTCGATCAGGAGTTCCGTCTGGCGTTCGCCGCCACGATAGCCGCGGGCCAGGTTGATATGCGCAATGCGAATCGGCTCGCTGGACATCCGGGCCGGTCGCCGAGATCTAGCCGTCGACGAGTGTAAACAGCGCCCCGCAATACGGGCACTTGGACGTGCCCTCCTTTTCGACCGGCAGGTACACCTTGGGATGAGAATTCCACAGGTACATGCCGGGCATCGGGCACGAGAGAGGCAGGTCCGCGCGGGTCACGTTGTAGTGATGCTCCGCATTAGGCTGGATCAAGTTGTTCTCGGCTGCGCCTGACTTACTCATCTGGGGATGCTCTCGTCGTCCGTGGATATTGTCGCTGTGGCGGGATTATACAGCGAGGCTGCCGGCGGCATCAGCCAAAGACGCGCCCCCACGAGGTCCGGACGACGTCCGGCAGATCCTCGACCTCGACCCGAGGCGTGACGGACGGGTGCCCCGCCAGCGCCAGGCGGTGAATGCGGCGACGGTAGTTTCGGTAGACCTCCGCGAGATTCTCCGCCTCGTCGGCGCCAAGGATCCCCGCGTTTGCGAGCGCCTCGAGCTGGCGAATGTTATCGGAATAGAAGACCAGGTCCGCATCATTGCGCGCCTCGTTCAGCACGAGATACTGGACCATGAACTCGATGTCCGTCACGCCGCCCTCGCCCTGCTTGAGGTCGAACATTGTCGGCGTCTCCTTGCT
>JBLYYV010000197.1:0-4269 GCA_048550095.1 Gammaproteobacteria bacterium | reverse complement strand
TGCCGGGCCGACATTACCTCCGCGTCGCCGGCCGCGATGGCGGGAGTTACACGCTGCTCGCTCGCGCGTTGGGACCACCGGATCCCAACGGCGAAATGGAGCCCAATGACAAACACAACAAGCAGCGCCTGGCCATCGGCCAGACGCGCACCGGCGTTTCCGCGGACAAGGGCGACCTGGATTACTATCGCTTCTTCGTCGCCAACTGGGACCACCTGCGCCTGACATTTACGCCACCGGTGGATGGGCTCGTCGCGCCGAACGTTTACTGGTACGACAACGTCATCGGCCAAGGGCAACCGCGCGCGCCCGGTGAGCCGATGGTCATGCAGGGCCTGTTCCCGCCCGGCGACTATCACGTCGTACTGAACCCGCGGGAAGTCAGTGAAGCCGAGTACACGCTGAGCCTGGAGCGCCTGCCGCGCTGGTCGTGTCCCGCCGACTGTGAGCCGAATGGTCAAGGCCTGATCTGGCTCGCCGCCCCGCTGCCGCCGGACCTGGTCCTGCAGGGTAATTCAGGCGACTGGCGCGACTCAGATTTCTACGAGTTGCCGGTCTTCGAGCAAGACGCAGAACTGCATATTCGATCGCCCGAACCGGTCCGGCTGTCGATTGGGACGCGCACCCGCGATCAGGAATCGCTCAAACACGACCCGGAGTTCGGCGGGTACCAGACCACGGTGCCGGCCGGCGAACCCTATCGGTTGATGATCGAGTCGCGCGGCAAGCCGTATCGACTCGAACTGGAGTTTCCGAACGGCGAACTGCGACCGGTTACCGAGGCATTGCCGGCCAGCCTCGAACTGTCCCTCGACCATGCTGCCGTGTCCGCGTTTCGCGTCCAGGGACAACGCGTTTCGGGGGCTTTGCGAGTGCGCAACACCGGCGCCGCGCCGCTCGACGCCCGCCTTGAAGCGGTCACGAGCGATCATCGCTGGAAAGTACAACTGGATGACGAGCGAGTCACCGTCCCCGCCGGCGGCGCGGCAAAGATTCCCGTCGAGATTCTTGCACCGGCCGACGCCTGGGCGGACCACCCGGTACGCATCAGCGCGCGCGCGTCGGACGAGCCCGGGCGTCAAGTCGAGACGTGGACGGAGATCGCGATCGAACGCGACCTACCGCCCGTCAACCCCTTACTCTACTGGCCAATACCGGAGCCGTTGCGCGGCGGTATCAACGCCGCGTGGCTGCCGTTCGGCGCGACGTGGACCGACGATACGCCGAAGTGGGCCAGGAACAGGGATTACCTTCGCGACGGACTCGTATTCGACGGGATGCGGTTGAGCAGCGGCGCCGACGGCAACGGCTGGCAGGCGGGCGAGCATCCTGAGTTGACCATCGACCTGCCCGGCGACGCTCCGATCCCGGTCGCCGGTACGGCGATCAACCACTTTGGCACCCCCGGGCAGTTTCTCGACATTCGCGAAGGCACGCTGCTGCTGTCGCTCGACGGCGCCAACTTCACTGAAGCCCTGCGCTTCGAGGCGTTGCCGGTCCAAACCGAGCAACAGTTCGCGCTCGAGCAGCCGGTGGCGGCCCGTTTCGCCCGCTTGCGGATCGACTCGACGTTTCGGGAACGCAGCGCAGAACGCGCTTCGATGGCCCAATGGAAAGTGATTCTGCAACCGGGGTACGACCCCTCGGGTGGCGAGGGGTACAACATTGCGGACCCGAGCCTCGGGGCACACCTGGTGTGGAGTCGCCCCCCGGAGCCGTATGCCCCGCGCGGTGTCCTGACACCCGGTGATGGCTCCAAAGCCGCACTGATGAAACGCAGTGACGCGAAGCAATATGTGATCGCCTTCAACCAGAACCGCGCGGCGCAGATCACCGCGATCGACTGGTTGTATGCCGACGATGCCCGCGACGACTGGAAGGTTTTCGAACGGATCGATGCGGCCGTCAGCCTCGAATCGCCGATCGGGCCGTGGCTGCCGCTGGGAGAACTCGTCGTCGATCCGGATACATTAAACGGCAAGCTGGAGCTGGCCGAGCCCACCTGGGCGCGGTTCGTACGCATCACCGCACACAAGAACCCGAACAAGAGCACAGTCCAGTCACCCGGTCAGATACTCATTCACGAACGTCCCGGCGGTGACGGGTATCTTTCGGTGCTGGGCGAATGGGGCACGAAGGGTCAGCGCGCGTTCTACGAGTTGCAGCAGGGCCTGCAATTCGAAGCGGCGCTCGTCGCCGTCGACAATACGTCGCGTGCGCGCGCGGCTGCCCTCGAACCCGGAACGCCGGCGCGGGGCTACGTCTCGCTGGGCAAGCAGGACCATTGGTACAAGCTGTCGGTGCCGCCCGGGCAGAACACGCTGACGATTGTCATGTACGGCGACCCCACCGTGCGAACCGTCGTGAATCTCGAGAACGCCGCCGGAGAAACGATGCCGATTCGCCGCATCGACCAGAAGATGCGCCCCGGTACCCACGAATTCGAGGCGGTGGTCGAGCCGGGGAGCGACGTCTGGTTCCGCGTAGCCGAACCGCCGAGAAACGTGGCCTTTTCGTGGGACACCAGCTCGAGCGTCGGCGCCTACATACCGATGATCAACAACGCCATCGTGGCGTTCAGCAGCCAGGTGGTGCCGGGGCAGGAAGCCGTCAATCTCTTTCCCTTCCCCACGGGCCCGCTGCTGCAAGATTGGCTCGGCGAACCCTACATGCTGCAGACCATCCTCAACGACTACCGGCGCCCCTCCTCGTCCAGCGCGGCCGAAGTCACTTTGAAGCGCACTACGCAGGCCCTGGGACCCCTGCCCGGCACCAAGGCCATCGTGGTGATCACCGATGGTGACGTCAACCACGACGGCAACCTGTGGGGTGAATATCAAACCACCCAACCGCGCGTGTTCTCAGTGCAGGTGGCCGGCGCCGAGCGGATTCATCAACAACTGCTACTGGACTGGGCCACGGTCAACGGGGGTCACTTCACTCAACTACTGTACGACGGGGAGATGGAGGTTGCCTTCGACCGCGCCACTACCCTGATGCACCGGCCGGCAGGCTACACCCTGCAGGTCGACAGCGAGTACCGCGAGGCGCCCGGGCCGGGATCGCTGAGCGTGGTCGCGGGTAAAGGAATGACCGGGGGCGGCGCGGCGGTTGAATTGATCCTCGACGCGTCAGGATCGATGTTGCAGCGTATGGACGGCAAACGCAGGATCAACATCGCGAAGGAAGTGCTGACCGAGGCCGTTCAGGAACACATTCCCGCGGGCACGCCGGTCGCGATGCGCGTATTCGGTCACAAGGAGGTCGACTCCTGTCGCACGGACCTGGAAATCCCGCTGGGTCCGCTCAATGCCGATGCAGCCGCGCAAAAGATTGCCGGCATCAACGCGATGAACCTGGCGCGCACACCGATCGCGGCTTCTCTGCAGGCGGTCGCGAGCGACCTCAAAGGCGCCGGCGGCGGGGTCGTCGTGCTGGTCACCGACGGCGAGGAAACCTGCGACGGCGATCCGGCCGCGGCCGTCGAAGCGCTGCAGTCCGGGGGCTTCGACGTGAATCTGAACATCGTCGGCTTCGCGATCGACGATGCCGAACTGGCCGCACAATTCGAAGCGTGGGCCGAAGCCGGCGGCGGGCGTTACTTCGCCGCCAATGACCAGGGCGGACTCAGTAGCTCTATCCAGAATGCACTCAAGATTCCCTTCACGGTGTATGACCAGGGCGGCAACGAAGTCGCAATCGGGCAAGTCGGCGGCGAGCCCATTGAGCTCGATCAAGGGGTCTATCGCGTGGTTGTGAATACCGCGACGCCACGAACGTTCGGCGAAGTTGACGTGCAGGGCGAAACTGACGTGGTGCTCAAATTGAAATGAATCGGGGTCGCCGCTAAACCGGGTTCAGCACGACATGGCCGAATTCCCATGGAGGTCCGAGATGAGGAACGTTTACGTGAAGAAAAGACGCTCATCGGCGATTGCTATCGTCATGGTGATCGTGTTGGCAAGCGGCGTATCCGGCCTCGCGATGAATGCGCTCGCCCAATCGGCGGATGCGGCCGGTTCAGACGAGGTGGAGCAGATCGTCGAAGTCATCCGCGAAGCCTATAACGAGGCACAGGAGGCTCTCAAACAATTCCCCCGCGACCGGTTCGAAACCGATTCGGTATTGGAAGCCGCCGACTACGAAAGCGAATCGATCGTGACGTGGTTCGAGCAAAACACGCGCTGGGTGCCCTACCGCGGCGTTTTGCGCGGTGCCGACGGCGTGCTGCTGGACCGGAGCGGCAACAGCCTCGACCGCAGCCTGTTG
>JBLYYV010000196.1:0-7431 GCA_048550095.1 Gammaproteobacteria bacterium | reverse complement strand
TACATGTTTTTCTTCGATCTGGGCGACCTGCAGGTTGTCGGTTCGTCGCCGGAAGCGCTGGTCAAATGTCACGCGGGACACGCGTCGCTGCGTCCGATCGCCGGCACACGCCCGCGCGGCAAGGATGCCGAGCAGGACGTGGCGCATGAGCAGTCGCTCCTCGCGGACGAGAAAGAGAATGCCGAACACGTCATGCTCGTCGATCTGGCGCGAAACGATCTCGGGCGCGTCGCCGCGGCAGGGTCGGTGCATGTCGAGCCATACCGGTCGATCGAGCGTTACAGCCATGTCATGCATATCGTCAGCGGCGTGCAGGGTGAGTTGGCGACCGGGAAGGATGCATTCGATCTGTTCGCAGCGGCCTTTCCGGCGGGTACGCTGGTCGGCGCGCCCAAGGTGCGCGCCATGGAACTGATCGACGAGATGGAGCCGACGCGTCGCGGCGTCTACGCCGGCACGGTGGGCTATTTCGGCAAGGGCGGTGACATGGACCACGCGATTGCGATCAGAACGCTGGTGTTCGGCGGCAACGAATACAGTTACCAGGCGGGCGCCGGCATCGTCGCCGACAGCGTGCCGTTGACCGAATACGAGGAAGTACTGGCGAAAAGCGCGATCCTCAGAAGGGCGCTGGCCATCGCGGAGGAAGGATTGTGAAACCGCACCTGTTACTGATCGACAATTACGATTCCTTTACCTACAACCTCGTGCAGGCGTTCCTGGTGCTGGGCGCGCGCGTCGACGTGTTCCGCAACGACGAGATCACGGTAGAGGAGGCTTTGCGCCTGGAGCCCAGCCATCTGTGCATATCGCCCGGTCCCGGGCGTCCGGAAGACGCCGGTGTGTCGCTGGACATGATCGGCGCCTTCGCAGAACGCGTGCCGGTCTTCGGCGTGTGTCTCGGTCACCAGAGTCTCGTGCATCACTTCGGCGGCCGCATCGTGTCCGCCGAGCGCCTGATGCACGGCAAGACGTCGATGGTCGAACATGACGGCAAGACGATCTACACGGGACTCAGTCAGCCGTTCGAAGCCGGTCGCTATCATTCACTGTGCGCCGAGGACGACACGATGCCGGACGCGCTCGACGTGACGGCGCGCACGCGTCGTGGCGAGATCATGGGGGTCCGGCACCGGGAGCTGCCCATCGAGGGCGTCCAATTCCATCCCGAGAGCGTACTCACGCCAGAGGGCGACGACCTGATGAGAAACTTCCTCGACATCGACCGCGACAAATGACGAGACAAACATGACCATCGATGCAAAATTCACGCTCAATGCCTTACTGAACGGCGAGGATCTGTCCGAGTCCGACGCCGGTGAGTTGATGCGCTTGTTGACGGACGAAGATTTGCCACAGGCGATGAGTGCCGGTTTGCTGATCGCGCTGCGTGCCAAGGGCGAAACGCCCGCCGAGGTCCGCGGCTTCGCCAAAGCCATGCGTAATCTCGCGCGCGCGACCGAACTTCCCGCCGGCATCACCGTCGCGGCCGACGTCGTTGGCACGGGTGGTGATGGTTCCGGCAGCGTCAATATTTCGACCGGCACCGGATTGCTGACGGCGGCCTGCGGCGTGCCGGTCGTCAAACATGGCAACCGGTCGGTATCGTCGAAGTCCGGCAGCTCGGACGTACTCGAGGCGCTTGGTGTGCCGCTGCCGGACGGCCCGGAGTCGGCGATGCAGTGCCTTGAGACCTGCGGTTTCACGTTCCTGTTCGCGCCGTACTTCCATCCCGCGATGAAGGCGATCGCGCCCGTGCGCGGAGCGATGGGTGTCCGCACGGTCTTCAATATTCTCGGGCCCCTGACGAATCCGGCGAAGCCACCGTATAACCTCATCGGCGCGTTCGATATCCCGACGGCCAGGCTGATGGCCGATACGCTGTCGGGCATGGACATCGAGCGGGCATTCGTTATCCATGGCGAACCGGGTTGGGACGAAGCGACGCCGTGCGGGCCGTTCACGCAGTTCGACGTGAGTGGCGGTACGGTGACCGAGAGTCGGCGCGACCCGGCGGAGTTCGGCATCGCGCGCTGCGACCCGTCGGATCTGACGGGCGGCGACGCCGCCTTCAACGCCCGGGCGCTGGAGGCGGTGCTGAGCGGCGAGGAGCGGGGCGCGCATCGCGACGCTTTGGTGCTCGGCGCGGCGCTGGTCCTGGAACTGACCGGCCGAACGGCGAGCCTGAGGGAGGGTATCGAGCGTGCTGGAACGGCGATCGACGACGGCAGTGCGCAGGCGCTCCTCGAGAAGTTGCGCGGTATCGATTCCGCGGGCTAGGGATTCACTGACGGGCACGATATGACGGCGATGGACTTTCTCGAATCAATGGCGCACTCGAGTCGCGAGCGGTGCGACGCTGCGCGCGCGCGATGTCCGGATGCGGAGATCGAACGCATCGCTGCGGCGGCGTCCGCGCCGGCGCCGCTGAACCTGACACACGACGGTTTCGACCTGATTGCCGAGGTAAAGCGCAGTTCGCCGTCTGCGGGTCAGCTGGCGGGCGCGGATCTTTCGCCGGTCGAACAGGCGGCCAGCTATGCGGCGGCGGGCGCCGCGGCCATCTCGGTTTTGACCGAGCCGAGTCGGTTCGACGGCGACCTCGCGCACCTCGAGTCCGTCGCCGGGGAGGTCGCGCCGGTGCCGGCCATGCGCAAGGATTTCCTGGTGGCGCCTTACCAGGTGCTTGAAGCCAGAGCCGCGGGCGCTTCGGGCGTACTGCTGATCGCGGCAATGCTCGATGCAGCGACGCTGACCGATATGCTCAGCGCGACGCTCGATCTCGGCATGTTCGCGTTGGTCGAGGCGTTCGACGAGGCAGATATCGAGAAATCCGCGCCGATCATGGACGCGGCGGGCCCGGTGTTCGATGCGGCGCGGTGTCGCATGATGATCGGCGTCAATTGTCGTGACCTGCGCTCGCTACAGGTGGATTTACCGCGCTTCGAGAAATTGGCCGAGTATCTGCCACCGGGCATGCCATGGATTGCCGAAAGCGGTGTGACCACGCCGGAGCAGGCCGCCCATGTCGCTCGCATCGGTTACGACCTCGCGCTGGTCGGGACCGCACTGATGCGCGCCGAGGATCCGCGCGCTGCGGCCAATGCGCTGCTGGATGCCGGCCGTGCGGCGGCGCCGACGGGCTGACGGCATGACCATCTGCGTAAAGATCTGCGGTCTGACGACCGAAACCGACGTGGCCGCCGCGGTGGAAGCCGGCGCCGATGCGGTCGGCTTCGTATTCGCGGAGTCGCCCCGTCGCGTGACGGTCGAGCGGGCGGTGGCATTGACCCGCAATCTCCCGGCGTCCATCGTGCGCGTCGCGGTGATGCGTCATCCGACCCCGGCCGATTGGCAAGAGGTCGCTTCCGGCTTCAGCCCGGACTGGCTGCAAACCGATGTCGCGGATTTTGCGCGAATCGATTGCGGCGCGGGCGTGACCCGCATGCCGGTGTATCGCGATGCGCCGGGCGTCGACAGGGATCAAATCGCAGGCGAGCAACAGGTGCTGTTCGAGGCCGCCAACAGCGGCGCGGGCGAGCGTGCCGACTGGGACCGGGCCGCGCGGCTCGCCAAAACCACGCGGCTGATGCTGGCCGGCGGGCTGGATCCGAATAATGTCGCGGCGGCGATACGGCAGGTGCGTCCCTGGGGCGTCGACGTCAGCAGCGGCGTGGAGAAGCGTCGCGGCGTGAAAGACCCGAACCGAATCGCGGCGTTCGTGAATGCCGTGCGAGAACTGGAGAATTGAATGCAGACTGAATTTACAGAGGCCGACGGGAGAGCGCTGCTGACCCGGTTGCTGGGCGGAAAGCTGCCTGACGAGCATGGCCGGTTCGGACCGTTTGGCGGCCGCTACGCGCCGGAAACGCTGATACCTGCGCTGTCGCGGCTCGAGGAAGGCGTGCACAAGTACCTGCATGACGCCGAGTTCGAGGCCGAACTGGGCCGCGAACTCGAGCAGTGGGTTGGCCGGCCGACGCCGTTGACGCCCGCGCGCGGTTTGTCCGAGCGATGGGGTGCGGACGTGTTTCTCAAGCGGGAGGACATGGCGCACACGGGCGCACACAAGATCAACAATGCACTGGGCCAGGCGCTGCTGGCGAAGCGCCTCGGCGCGCAGCGCGTCATTGCCGAGACGGGTGCCGGTCAGCACGGTGTCGCGACGGCGGCGGCATGCGCACGCGTCGGAATCCCGTGCATCGTCTACATGGGTGCGATCGACGTCGAGCGCCAGGCCCCGAACGTCGACCGCATGTACCAACTCGGTGCGGAAGTCGTCCCCGTCGAGAGCGGCGACCGGACGCTGCGCGCGGCCATCGACGAGGCATTTCGCGATTGGGTCGCCGACCCGGAAGGCAGCTACTACCTGCTCGGCTCGGCTGTCGGCCCGCACCCGTATCCCTACCTGGTCCGGGAACTGCAGACCGTGATCGGGCGAGAGGCGCGCAAACAGATGAGCGAACTGGTCGGCGGTTTGCCCGACGCCGTCGTCGCCTGTATTGGCGGTGGGTCGAACGCCATCGGTATATTTCATCCGTTCCTCGGCGATGAGAAAGTCCGTTTGATCGGCGTCGAGGCCGGCGGCCGCGGCAGCGGGCTCGGGGACAACTCGGCCACGCTGGCCAGCGGTACGCCGGGCGTTTTGCATGGTTGCTATTCGATCCTGTTGCACGATGCCGATGGCCAGGTGCAGGAAACGCACTCCGTGTCGGCCGGGCTCGACTATCCCGGGGTCGGGCCGGAGCATGCGTTGCTGAAGACGATCGGTCGCGTGCAGTACACGACCGCGACCGACGTGGAGGCGCTCGATGCGTTGCAAGAGTGTTGTGCGGCGGAAGGCATATTGCCGGCGCTCGAGTCGGCGCACGCGCTGGTGGGCGCGCGGCGCTGGGCCGCCGACAATCCGGGCAAGCGAATCCTGATCGGACTGTCGGGGCGCGGCGACAAGGACATGCCCACGCTCAGTAAGGAAATCGGGCGTGACAAGAACAAACAGATTAGCTGACAGCGAGGCGATGTCGAAGTGATCCCCCATGAAAGAATCAGCGCCGCGATCAGAGGCGCCAATGCGGCGGGCCGGGTTGGGCTCGTTCCGTACATCACGGCCGGGTATCCGCAGAAGGACTCGTTCACCGACACGTTGCGGAAGATCGCCGATGTCTCGGATGTCGTCGAGGTCGGCGTGCCGTTTTCCGATCCGATGGCGGACGGCGTGACGATCCAGCGAGCCAGCCACATCGCGATCGAGAGCGGCGTCACTCTGCACTGGATTCTCGAGCAGCTGGAGTCGGCGGGCAATATCGGCGCGCCGATCGTGCTGATGAGCTACCTGAATCCACTGCTCGTCTATGGGTACGAGAAGCTCGCGGCGGACTGTGTGCGCGCCGGCGTCTGCGGATTCATCGTGCCCGACCTGCCCCTGGAGGAAGGCGCGGAACTGCAGGCCGCGTTACATGAGCAGGGTCTGGCTCTGATCCAGCTCGTCACGCCCGCGACGCCGCCGGAGCGCATGAAAGCGTTGTGTGCGGCCAGCCGCGGATTCGTCTATGCGGTGACGATCAAGGGCATTACGGGCGGAGCGACCGCTCTGCCGCCGGAGGTGACGGGTTACCTCGATACCGTCCGCGAGATAGCCGAGATTCCGGTCTGTGCCGGCTTCGGCATTCGGGGGCCGGGGCAGGTTGCGGACCTCACGCCGCATACGGATGGCGTCATCGTCGGTTCGGCGCTGGTCGAGAAACTCGAGGCCGGGCTGGACCCGTCGGACTTTCTGGAGTCTTTGCGCGCCAGCTGATTGCTGCTGATCGACCGCGCCCGGTGTTTCGTCTATAGCTGCGACAGCACGCCGTCCAGGCTTTCCTTGGCGTCACCGAACAGCATGCGAGAGTTGTCAAGGAAGAACAGCGGGTTCTGTACGCCGGCGTAGCCGGTCGCCATGCTGCGCTTGAGCACGATCGTCGTTTCCCCCTTCCAGCATTCGAGCACCGGCATGCCGGCGATCGGGCTGTTGGGATCGGTCAGCGCCGACGGATTCACGATGTCGTTCGCGCCGATAACGATCGATACGTCCACATCGGGGAAGTCTTCGTTGATTTCGTCCATCTCGAAGACGATGTCGTAGGGTACCTTGGCTTCGGCGAGCAACACGTTCATGTGCCCGGGCATGCGCCCGGCGACCGGATGGATGCCGAAGCGCACGTTGACGCCCTTGTCGCGCAGTTTGCGCGTGATCTCGTGGACGATGTGCTGGGCCTGCGCGACGGCCATGCCGTATCCCGGGATGATCATGACTTCCTTCGCGCCCTTCAGCAGCTCGGCGGTTTCCGTCGCATCGATCGGAACCACCTCGCCCTGATCTTCGCCGCCGCCGGACGCCGTGCCGCTCGTCGTACCGAAACCACCGGCGATCACCGCGATGAACTTGCGGTTCATGGCGCGGCACATGATGTAGCTGAGGATTGCGCCGCTCGAGCCTACGAGCGCGCCGGTGACGATCAGCAAGTCGTTCTCGAGCATGAATCCGGTCGCGGATGCGGCCCAGCCGGAGTAGCTGTTCAGCATCGAGACCACGACCGGCATGTCGGCGCCGCCGATCGCCATGACCATATGGATGCCGAACAGCAACGCGATGCCCGTCATGATCAGCAACTCGGTCATGCCCGCACCTTCGGCGCTCTTCTGCACGAATTCGGCGCCGAGCCAGATCGAGGCGAGCAGCAGGCCGAGGTTGAACCAGTGCCGCATCGGCAAGATCAGCGGATTGCCCCCGATCTTGCCGCTCAACTTGCCGAACGCGATCACCGAGCCCGAGAAGGTCACCGCGCCGATGAGAATGCCGATGTAGATTTCAATATCGTGAATCGTCTGCTCGACCCCTTCGAAGTGCATGTCGGGGTCCGTAAATGTAGCGAATCCGACGAATACGGCGGCCAGGCCGACGAGGCTGTGCAGGATCGCGACGAGCTCCGGCATCTGTGTCATCTGCACACGTTTGGCGAGGATGATGCCGATCGTGCCGCCGACGGCGAGTGCGCCCACCAGCAGCCCGTAATTCGCGGTGACTTTGCCGGCGACCGTGGCGATGAGCGCGATGGCCATGCCGGCCATGCCATAGAGATTGCCTCTGCGCGACGTCTCCGGGTTGCTCAGACCGCCGAGCGCCAGGATGAACAGGATGGTCGCCGCGATGTAGGCGACCGTGACGACTCCCGAAGGGATCATTGCTTGCGACATCTCGATCCCCTATTTCCTGAACATTTCCAGCATGCGCCGCGTGACCGCGAAGCCGCCGAATATATTGATGCTCGTGATTAACACGGTGATACCGGCGAGCCACATGATCCATGTTTCGCTCGAACTGATCTGCAACAGCGCGCCGATGATGATGATGCTGCTGATCGCGTTCGTCACGCTCATCAGGGGCGTGTG
>JBLYYV010000195.1:0-12539 GCA_048550095.1 Gammaproteobacteria bacterium | reverse complement strand
GGGACCTCGGCGGTCGGAATGAGATAAAACTCCTGATCACCCTTCAGCGCGAACAGGTCCTCGCCGAATTTCGGCAACTGCCCGGTACCTTCCAGCGCCTGAGCATTCACGATGTACGGCGCATAGATCTCGGTATATCCATGCTGCTCGGTGTGCAGGTTCAGCATGAACTGGATGATGGCGCGATGCAGGCGCGCGATCTGCCCGCGCAGCACGGTGAACCGCGCGCCGGCAACCTTGGCAGCCGCCTCGAAATCCACCTGGCCGAGCTGGCCGCCGAGATCGACGTGATCGAGCGGCTCGAAATCCAGCTCGGGCGGGGTGCCCCACGTTCGCACGAGTGCGTTGTCATCTTCGCTCGCGCCGTCGGGCACGCTGTCGTGAAGCAAATTAGGGGTCGATAACTGTATGTCCTGCAGTTCGGCTTGCACGCGATCCAGATCCACCTCAGCCGCGGTCAGTTCGTCGCCGAGCGTTTGCACGGCCTCGAGGAGCGGCTGAATGTCCTCCCCGGCCGCCTTCGCCTTGCCGATGCCCTTCGACTTGACGTTGCGCTCGTTGCGCAACTCTTCCACGCGCACCTGCAACGACTTGCGCTGTTCTTCCAGGGCGACGTATCGGGCGACGTCGAACGCATGCCCGCGCCGGGCGAGGTTCGCGGCGATGGCGTCAATATCCGTTCGCAATAATTTCGGATCTAACATTAAATAATTCCAGTAACTATCTGTATTAACTAATTTTTATCATCGTCTTTCGCGCGATTTCTCGCGCGCAGATGACGCAACTTTTCGCCGATCTGTTTCTCGAGACCGCGATCCGCGGGCTCGTAGTAGATGCGCCCGCCCAGGCCGTCCGGGAAATAGGTCTCGCCGGCCGCGAACCCGCCCGGCTCGTCATGCGCGTACCGATAATCCTTGCCGTGGCCCAGCTGTTTCATCAGGCCCGTCGGCGCATTCCGCAGGTGCAGCGGCACCTCCTTTGTCCCGAATCGGCGCACGTCCGCGGCGGCGTCATTATAGGCGCGGTATACAGCGTTGCTCTTGGCGGCGCTGGCGAGAAATACGACCGCCTGAGCGAGTGCAAGTTCGCCCTCGGGCGTGCCCAGTCGCTCGTAAACTTCCCAGGCATCCAGCGCGATGCGCAGCGCACGCGGGTCGGCGTTGCCGATGTCCTCGCTGGCCATCCGGAGCACCCGGCGCGCAATGTAATGCGGGTCGCAGCCACCGTCCAGCATTCGAGCGAACCAGTACAGCGCGGCGTCGGGATCGGAACCGCGGACTGACTTGTGCAGCGCCGAAATCTGGTCGTAGAACAGGTCTCCGCCCCGGTCGAAGCGCCGCAGACTCCCCGCCGTCACCTCGTCGACGATTTCCTGATCGAGCTGTGGCGAAGCGCCGCCTGCCGCGTTCGACTCGGCGATGCCGATAGCCAGCTCCAGGAGATTCAGGGACCGCCGCGCATCGCCGTCTGCCGCGCCTGCGATCTGGCCGAGCAGGTCGTCGGTCGCGACGACGGCAGGCGACCCGGAGGCGTCGCCGTACCCCCGCTCGGGATCCGCCAGCGCGCGGCGCAGAATTTCGACGAGGTCATCCTCCTCGAGTGGCTTCAGCACGTAAACGCGCGCCCTGGACAACAAGGCGTTGTTCAGCGCGAACGAGGGATTCTCCGTCGTCGCGCCGATAAACGTAATCGTGCCGTCCTCGACGAACGGCAGAAACGCGTCCTGCTGCGCCTTGTTGAAACGGTGCACCTCGTCGAGAAATAGAACCGTCGGCCGGTCGGGCGTGGCGCCCGCGGTCGCGACGGCGGCACGAATATCCTTGACGCCCGCCATCACCGCAGACAGCGCGATGAACTCCGCGTTGGCCTGTTGCGCGACAAGCCGCGCGAGCGTCGTCTTGCCGGTGCCGGGCGGGCCCCACAGTATCGCGGAATGCAGCGACCGGGCGTTTACGAGCCGCGTCAGCGCGCGGCCTTCACCGAGCAGGTGGCGTTGCCCGACGACGTCGTCAATGCAGATTGGCCGCATGCGATCCGCCAACGGGCGAAAGCGCGGGTCGCGGGTGTCGGTATCGTTTGCTATCACGGGGCGAGTCGTAGATCGGGGTGCAGTGGCGACGGAACAGCCGCCTATACTAACGGCATTAAGCGCGTCTGCGGGTATCAGCGGTCAGGAGCGTCGCGGCAGCAGGCTCTTTTCAATGAATTCCGCCCAGCGCCCGAGCCCTGCCGCGGCGACCAGCCACGCGACGCCGATCCCTGCGAAGTCGAACAGCGCGTCTGCGACCTCGGCGCTTCGATAGGTCAGCCGGGCTTGCACGAGTTCGATCGCGATGCCGAAAGCCGCCAGGAAAACGGCCACGAGCGGCAGCCAGCCGGGTCGATAGACGCCGCTGAACCAACCCATCAGCGCCGCGAAAGCCAGAAAATGAGCGAGCTTGTCATTGATGAATAACGGCGCCGGACCGGTCGGCGTCAGTGCCGCGTACAGCACATACGCGAGCAAAGCGACACCGCCGCCGAGCCACCAGTACCCAAAACGCAGGTCGCGCACGGCGGCCGCTACCTCGCCCGTTCGGACACTAAAGGTCGTCCGCTTCGATCACGTCGACACCATCCGGAACCTGGAACACGAAAAAATCGTCCTCCACGGCGGCGGTGGTATCGACATTGCTCAGCAGTATCCGGGTGCGCTGACCCAGCCGATCGGTCAGGAAGATCCGTTGCAGCTCCTGGCCGGCAAACCCGAGCTCGACGCCGGAAAAATCGGATTCGGCAGCGCGTGGTTCCAATCGCAGCCAGCGAATACCGTCGTCGACTTCGGACCCGCGATAATCGAAGTGATCGAGAACGTCCGCGGCACCCGTCAGCAGCGCGGCCGGCGTCTCGCCCAGACCAGCGTCGAGGCGCCGAATGGTGACCTGATCCAAATCCGCCTCGTACAGCCAGACCCGCTCGCCATCCGCGGAAATTACGCGTTCGTAAGGTTCCCGATAGTCCCACCGGAATCGGCCGGGCTTCTTGAGGATCACCTGGCCGCTCGAATCGTCGATGGGCTCGAGATCGCGATCGACGATCTGTTGACGAAAGTCTGCGGTGACGGTTCCGAGTCCATCGAGATAGGCCCGCAGCACGTCGAGACCTTCGTCGGCAGCCGGCGAATGGTCGTCGGCAACGGCGCCGGTCAGACAGCCAGAGACCCATAGCAGGCAGACACACCAGTGACGCATTCGGCTCGCTCCGGTCAGGCCTCTTCGGGCGGAGGCGGCGCGAGTACCTCGCGCTGACCATTCGACTGCAGCGGACTGACCAGGCCGACCTGCTCCATCGTCTCGACCATTCGCGCGGCGCGGTTGTAGCCGATCTTCAACCGCCGCTGAATGCCGGATACCGAAGCCCGCCGCGACTCTATGACGATTCGCACCGCCTGGTCGTAGAGCGGGTCGCTCTCGCCGTCGACGTCGCCGCTGATCGCGCCCAGCTCGCTCTTGATGCCAGGCAGCGGTTCGGACGGACCTTCCGTCACCTCATCCAGGTAATTGGGTTCGCCGCTTCCCTTGAGGCTGGCGACGACCCGATGGACCTCCTGGTCCGATACGAACGCGCCGTGCACGCGCAACGGCAACGCGCTGCCGCCGCCCATGAACAACATGTCGCCGTGGCCCAGCAGCGCCTCGGCGCCGCCCTGGTCGAGAATCGTCCTTGAATCGACCTTGGCCGAGACCTGGAATGCAATACGGCTCGGAATATTCGCCTTGATCAGACCCGTGATGACGTCGACCGACGGGCGCTGGGTCGCCACGATCATGTGGATGCCCGCGGCACGCGCTTTCTGCGCGAGCCTCGCGATCAGCTCTTCGACCTTCTTGCCGACGATCATCATCATGTCGGCGAGTTCGTCGATGACGACGACGATCTGCGGCATCGGCTCCAAGGTCGGCCGCTGCAGTTGCTCGTCATTGTCGATATTCGGCATCTCGAACAGCGGGTCGGGAATCGGCTCGCCATTGCTGATTGCCTGGCTCACCTTGCGGTTGTAACCCGCGAAGTTACGCACACCGAGCGCCGCCATGACCTTGTACCGCCGCTCCATCTCCGCGACGCACCAGCGCAGCGCGTTGGCCGCGTCTTTCATATCCGTCACGACCGGACACAACAGATGCGGAATGCCTTCATAAACCGACAGTTCGAGCATCTTTGGATCGATCATGATGAGCCGCACGTCGTCGGGCTTGGACTTGTACAACAGACTCAGCACCATCGCGTTGATGGCGACGGATTTACCCGAACCGGTCGTACCCGCGATCAACAGGTGCGGCATGCGCTGCAGGTCGGCGACGACGGGCTTGCCCCCGATGTCCTTGCCGAGGCCGAGCGTCAGCGCCGATTTAAAGTCTTCATAGGTGGCCGAACGCAGGATGTCGCCAAGCGTCACGAGTTCGCGAGTCTCGTTCGGAATCTCGAGCCCGACGGTCGACTTGCCCGGAATGATCTCGACGACGCGGACGCTGACCGCAGACAAAGATCGCGCCAGGTCCTTGGCGAGATTGCTGATCTGGCTGACCTTGACGCCGGCGGCCGGATCGAGCTCGAAGCGCGTGACGACCGGCCCCGGATGCACGGACACGACCTGCACCTCCACGCCGAAGTCCCGCAATTTCATCTCGACGAGGCGCGACATCGCTTTGAGCGCCTCCTCCGAATAGCTCGGCGCCTGATCCGGCGCCTCGTCGAGCAGCGACAGCGGCGGCAATTCACCCACCGGCACCGAATCGAACATCGGCACCTGCTTCTCACGCTCGACGCGCTGCCCCTTCTCGGGGGCCGGAAGCACCGGCTCGATGCGCGGCGCCCGCTTCTTCTCTTCCTCGATACGCTGCTGCTTCACGACTTCGTGTCGCTGCGACTGCACCTTCCTGGCTTCATAGCGCTCGCGCAGTTCGAAGTAAATTTCACGCCCGCGTTCCAGCCCGTTCAAGACGTTGGCGCCGATGCGATCCATGACCGCCAGCCACGAAACACCCGTGAACACGGACACTGACGCAAGCCATAGCGCCAGCAACAACAGGGTCGCGCCGACATCGCCCAGCGCCGTCCCGAAAGTCTCCTGAATGGCTTCGCCGAGCGCGCCGCCGGCCGATTGCGGCAGCTGGGGTTGATGAAAATGGAGCGTGGCCAGGCCGCAGCTGGCGACGAGACACAGCAGGAAACCCCCGAAGCGCGTCGCGAGAACCTTGCGCTCGATTGGGGCCGCCTGCTCCTTGCCGGAATAGATAAACCAGCCGGCCAGCATGACCATCACGGGGAACAGGTAGGCCGGCGTGCCGAATAACGTGAATGCGACGTCGCTGAACCATGCGCCCGCGGCGCCGATCTGGTTCCGCACGGCCCCGCCGTCGCCGGTATGACTGAAACCGGGGTCGCGCGTGTCGTAGGTCAATAGCGCGACGAGCATGATGACCGCCAGCGCGGCCAGCACCCACAACGCAGCTTCACGCACGGAATACGCCACGGCCGCAGCGCCGGGCGATTGCTGGCGACTCTGAATTCCCGCAGCCCTAGCCACGAGATTGCCGCCTCCCTGTAAACGATCGAGGCATAAATTTGAGATCTTGCAACAACAACAACATTTAACTACTTCAAACGTAAGTAGTTAGTGGTCGGGATAATAGCAGCAATCCGCGCTGCGTGTGCAACCCGCACGCGAATCCCCTAAACTCGCACGCCGACCCCAACGCTCGACAACGTCAGCCATATTAAAGTTTCCCATGCCAGAACCCAAACACTGCCGTCTACTGATACTCGGCTCCGGTCCGGCGGGTTATTCCGCCGCAGTCTATGCTGCACGCGCCAACCTGAACCCGGTCTTAATCACCGGCCTCGAGCTCGGCGGTCAACTGATGACCACGACGGACGTCGACAACTGGCCGGGCGGCGCAATCGATCTGCAGGGCCCGCAGCTCATGGATCAACTGCGACAGCACGCCGAGCGCTTCGATACCGACCTCGTCAACGATCACATCACCAAGGTGGACCTGTCGACGCGACCTTTTCACCTGTGGGGCGAACAGCAGGAATACACCTGTGACGCATTGATTATTGCGACGGGCGCAACCGCTCGATATCTCGGGCTGCCCAGCGAGGAACAGTTCAAGGGCCGCGGCGTGTCGGCCTGCGCCACCTGCGACGGATTCTTCTACCGCAACCAGGAAGTGGCGGTCGTCGGTGGCGGCAATACCGCCGTCGAAGAAGCTCTGTACCTCGCGAACCTCGCCTCCAAG
Source organism: Gammaproteobacteria bacterium (assembly GCA_048550095.1). Lineage (GTDB taxonomy): Bacteria > Pseudomonadota > Gammaproteobacteria > Steroidobacterales > SMWD01. The sequence goes on along the minus strand of JBLYYV010000195.1, from coordinate 6,258 downwards.
GTGACGCTGATTCACCGACGCGACAGCCTGCGCGCCGAGAAGATGATGCAGGACCAGCTACTGGCGCGCAGCAGCGGCGGCAATGTCGAGATCCTGTGGAATACCGTCCTCGATGAGGTACTGGGCGACCAGACCGGCGTCACCGGCATCCGCGTGCGCAGCACGACGGAACCCGACGAGACCTCGACGGTGGACCTCTCGGGCGTCTTCATCGCGATCGGTCACGACCCGAACACGGGCATGTTCAAGGGCCAGCTTGAGATGCAGGACGGCTACCTGCTGGTGAACCAGCACGGGCAGAACCAGGCAACAGCGACCAGTGTGCCAGGCGTGTTCGCCGCGGGCGACGTCGCGGACCCGGTCTACCGACAGGCCATCACGTCCGCCGGCGCGGGCTGCATGGCCGCGCTCGACGCTGAAAAATTTCTCGATTCACCGGAATAGTCCCCGGCGCGCTGCGCCGACCCCAACTTGACTTGCATCCGCGACCGCGTTTAGTTGTTGAGCCTATGCAAGCCGACATCATTGACGATCTCAGCGCGATCGATCCGCTCGCCTGGAATGCTCTGGCGAGCGAAGATTCGCCGTTTCTGCGCCATGAGTTCCTGGTGGCGCTCGAGTCATCCGGTTCCGTCGGACCGGATACCGGCTGGAACCCCTGCCACATTCTGCTGCGTGACGTGCATGGCGAACTCATCGGCGCGCTGCCCCTCTATCGCAAGACGAACTCCTGGGGAGAATTCGTCTTTGATTTTGCCTGGGCGGACGCGTATCGCCAGGCCGGCCTCCGTTACTACCCGAAGCTCGACGCCGGCATTCCCTATCCCCCCACGACCGGCCAACGACTGCTGGACAGAGCTGACCAGGACCGGATCGAGATCGGCTCGACGTTACTTGAGTCGGCGCGCGGACTCGGCGATCAGCAGGGTTTGTCGTCGCTGCACGTCCTGTTTCCGAACGATCGCGATGCCGAACTGCTGGCCAATGACGGAATGCTGATGCGAAAGGACTGCCAGTTCCACTGGCACAATCGCGGCTACGCCGATTTCGACGAATTTCTCGGCGAGCTGACGTCCGTCAAGCGCAAGAAACTGAAACGCGAACGTCGGCGCATCGCGGAGGCCGGCATTACATTCCGCATCGCGACCGGGGACGAACTGGGCGCGGCCGACTGGGATGCGCTGATGCCGCTGTACGCGAGCAGCTTCTGGCGCCGCGGCCGCGCGCCTTACCTGAACCGCGCATTTTTTGAGCAGGTTTCGAGAACGATGCCGGAACACCTCGTCGTCGTGATCGCGGAGAGTGACGCGGAGCCGATCGCCACGGCGATCTGCTTTCGCAGCGCCGATACGCTCTACGGACGGTACTGGGGCAGCTCGGGCCGCTATCACAGCCTGCATTTCGAGACGTGCTACTACCAGGGGATCGACTATTGCATCGCGAACGGCATCGACCGTTTCGAACCGGGCACTCAGGGCGAACACAAGATCGCGCGCGGCTTCGTGCCGACCGAGACCTGGTCGGCGCACTGGCTGTCGCATCCCCAATTCAACGCGGCGATCGATGACTACATCGGCCGGGAACGCGAGTACATCGACGACTATATTGACGCCGTGAACGCGCATGTACCGTACCGCAAGGACTCGGCCTGACCGTCATGTCCGGCGAACTTCACTGGCTGGATCCGACGGACCCACCCGACAGTTTTCCCGACCCGCATCTCGCCCTGCGAGAACCGGACGGGCTGCTGGCAGTCGGTGGCGACCTGACACCGGAGCGTTTGCTCGCGGCCTATCGGCGCGGCATCTTCCCGTGGTTTCAGGACGATCAGCCGATCCTTTGGTGGTCACCGGATCCGCGCGCTGTGCTGTTTCCGGCGGAAATACGGATCTCTCGAAGCCTGCGAAGAACCCTGCGCCGGGGCACGTTCGAAGTCTCCGTCAACCAGGATTTCGCGGGCGTGATAGCCGGCTGCGCGGCCGACCGCGACCAACCCGGCACCTGGATCACGGAAGACATGCTGCATGCCTACTCCGATTTGCATCGGTCGGGCCACGCGCATTCCATCGAAACCTGGCGCGACGGCGAACTGGTGGGAGGCCTGTACGGCGTCAGCATGGGCGGGGTTTTTTTCGGCGAATCGATGTTCGCTCGCGAAACCGATGCGTCAAAAGTTGCGCTGACGCAACTCACCGGACTGCGCCGCGAACTGGGTATCGAACTCATCGATTGCCAGGTCGCGTCGGCCCACCTCGCCAGTCTCGGGGCGCGACAGATCTCCCGCGTCGAATTCCAGGAACGACTGCGTCGCCTGACGCCCTATCCTGCGCCGCGAAACTGGACCCGACCGGCATCCGGAACGAGCGGTCTCTGCGCATTTGACGCGTGACTGCGGGGTTCCGGGCGCGATGGGTTCGCTTGCACGGTTGCGATTCTTTCTGCACAATGCGCCGCGAATCTGAGGTACCTGATGGCGAAGCAAGAAGCGATACAAATGGATGGCGTGGTGACCGAGACCCTGCCGAACACGACCTTCCGGGTCGAGCTCGAGAATGGTCACACGGTGACGGCGCACATTTCCGGCAAGATGCGAAAACACTACATTCGCATCCTGACCGGCGATAAGGTCACCGTCGAGCTGACACCCTACGACCTGGCGAAAGGTCGCATCGTTTACCGCGAGCGGTAAATCTCCTCCGTTCTAGTGCAGTTGACCCGGCGGCGATTCCGGCTCCGACATATGTTCCAGCTTCTTGGTATTGGGCGTTGGCTGCAGCGTGAGCTCGTCGTCCGCAAGCCCGATCAACACGTCGCCGCCGTCTGACAAGTCCCCGAACAGCAGCACTTCTGCAAGCGGTCGCTTGATGTGCTCCTGGATAACACGCGCCATGGGCCGCGCACCCATCTTCGGATCGTAGCCGCGATCCGCGATCCACTGACGCGCTTCCGGGGTCAACTCGAGCGTCACGTCGTGATTCTCCAGCTGCGCTTCCAGTTCCAGCACCAGCTTGTCGACGACGCGCAGGATCGAGTTCTTGTCGAGCGGCGCAAACTGGATGATCGCATCGAGACGATTCCGGAATTCCGGCGAGAACATCTTTTGAATCGCGGCCATCCCATCGGTCGTGTGATCCTGCTGCGTGAAGCCGATCGATGAACGACTCATGTCCGCCGCACCCGCGTTGGTCGTCATAATCACGATGACGTTGCGGAAGTCCGCCTTGCGTCCGTTGTTGTCAGTCAGTGTGCCGTGATCCATCACCTGCAACAGCAGGTTAAACACCTCGGGGTGAGCCTTTTCGATTTCATCGAGCAGCAGAACCGAGTGCGGATTCTTGTTGACCGCCTCGGTCAGGAGTCCGCCCTGGTCATAGCCGACGTATCCGGGTGGTGCGCCGATCAGCCGCGAGACCGTGTGACGCTCCATGTACTCGGACATGTCGAAGCGAATCAACTCGATGCCCAGGCTATGTGCGAGCTGCCGGGTGACTTCGGTCTTGCCGACACCCGTCGGACCGGCGAACAGGTACGCGCCGACGGGTTTCTCGGGATCGCGCAGGCCCGAACGCGCCATCTTGATCGCGGACCCGAGCACGCCGATGGCCTTGTCCTGACCAAAGATCACGAGCTTCAGGTCGCGCTCGAGATGTTTGAGGAGATCACGATCCGACGCGGACACGCTCTTGGGCGGTATGCGCGCCATCTTCGCGACGATTGTCTCGACTGTTTCGACATCGATCACCCGCGATGGCTGCGTCTCGGGATCTGCCAGACGCACGCTTGCACCTGCCTCATCGATCACGTCGATCGCTTTGTCCGGCAGCTGGCGCTCCGTCAGATGACGGGCAGACAGTTCGGCCGCCGATTGCAGTGCCTCGTCGGTGTACTTAACGTCGTGATGCTCTTCGAACCTCGAGCGGAGCCCGCGCAGGATTTCGACGGTCTCGGCAACCGTCGGTTCGACGATGTCGATCTTCTGGAACCTCCGCGCGAGCGCGTGGTCCTTCTCGAAGATCCCTCGATACTCTTTGTAAGTGGTCGACCCGATGCAACGCAGCTGGCCGTCGCCGAGCACGGGCTTGATCAGGTTGGACGCATCCAGCACGCCGCCGGACGCGGCGCCGGCGCCGATGACGGTGTGAATCTCATCGATAAACAGGATCGCGTTCGGATCTTTCTGCAGGTCCGCGATGACGCCCTTGAAGCGCTTTTCAAAGTCACCGCGATATTTGGTGCCCGCCAGAAGAGCGCCCATGTCGAGCGCGTGAATCGTCGCATCCTTCAGTACCTCGGGCACCTCGCCGTCGACGATCATTTTCGCTAAACCTTCCGCGAGCGCCGTCTTGCCGACGCCGGCTTCGCCAACGAACAACGGGTTGTTCTTGCGCCGGCGACAAAGAATCTGGACGGTACGCTCGATCTCGGCCGCTCGACCGATCAACGGGTCCGTCTTGCCTTCGATCGCGCGCTGATTAAGATTGGTCGCGAAACTCTCCAGCGGACTGGATGCCGCGTCCTCTTCGGTTTCTTCCGTGCCCGCACTCCGCGGCTCGCCGGACAAATCACCGCTCTTGCTCAAGCCATGAGAAATAAAATTGACGACGTCGAGGCGCGAGATATCGTGCAGGCCGAGCAGATAGACGGCGTGTGATTGCTTCTCGCCGAAGATCGCAACGAGTACGTTTTCGCCACGGACCTCCTTCTTGCCGCTGGACTGGACGTGGAACACGGCCCGCTGCAGCACACGCTGGAATCCGAGCGTCGGCTGAACTTCCTGACCGTCATCGGTGGTCAGCCTGGGGGTCGATTCATCGATGAACTCACCCAGTTCCTTGCGCAACCGAGTCATTTCGACGCCGCAGGCCGTCAGGATCTCGGTGACCTTGGGAATATCGAGTATCGCGAGCAGCAGGTGCTCGACGGTCATGTATTCATGCCGCTCGGACCGCGCCTGCTGAAACGCTTCGTTCAAACAGTATTCCAGTTCGCTACTCAGCATCGTGCCTGGTTTTCCTTTGGTTAAATCTCTTCCATCGTGCACAGCAATGGATGCTGGTGCTGATCCGCGAATGCGCTGACCTGCGCAACCTTTGTCTCTGCTATTTCGTACGTATACACGCCGCAGATTCCTTTACCCTGTGTATGCACTTCCAGCATGATGCGTGTCGCCTTCGGTCGATCCATGCCGAAAATCGTCTCGAGCACCTCGACGACGAATTCCATCGGCGTGTAATCGTCGTTCAGCAGGATGACTCGAAATAACGGCGGTTTCTTGGTGACTGGCTTGGCCTCTTCGACCGCCAGCCCCCGTTCGTCGTCCGGTCCCTCCGGAAATCCCTTGTCCTGGTCGCCTGCCATAAATCCCTAACATCGCTGAACGAAACTCACTTACGAGGCGTTAAGATACTACAATCGATCAGCGCGGACAGACGGCGCTCGCATCATGCCAACGGGCCCAATGCTTGACAGACTAGCAACATCGACCGGGAACTTCCGTGCTCCGCGGCACGTCCTGAGCCGCGCACCAGCGCGTCAAAAATCCGCCACTCCGTCAAGTAACTGAGGCCTTGGCCACCCCGTTCCATCCAAAAAAATCGCCGAAAATGAGACCTAACATCAGCTATTTACAGCGAATTTTGAACGGTTTGGTTGCCATTACGCGTAGACCCGATATTATGCTCATTGGTTCCTTCAAACACTGCGCAATCGGCGCTGAGACGCCTGCGCGCCGTCAGAAACCCCGACGATCCCCGTGAACATGCAAGAACTGATATCCCGCTGGAGCAGCCAGTCTCCGGAACAGCTGGTGGCCAAGGCCAGCCAGCATCTGCCGTTTTGGGTGTCGCTGCTGATCGTCGTCCTGATCGCGTATTACCTCGCGCGCGCCGTCTGGATGCTCTACCCGGACGCCGGCGACGTGACGTGGACGCCGCCGCAAATGATCGGTGCCGCGCAGCAATCGAATCAAGGCGGAAACTCATCAACAGACTACACAACAATCGTCAACGCACACCTGTTCGGTACGGCCACCGAATCCGCAGAATCGGCCGTCGTCGAGACGGAGAACGCGCCCGATACGCGCCTGAATCTGAAACTGCGCGCGGCCGTCGCCGCGACCAGCCAAGAGGTCGCGCACGCCATCATTGCCGACGGATCCGGCGACGAGAAGGTTTACTTCATCAAGAGCTCGATTCCCGGCGGGGCCACATTGCATCGCGTGCATTCGGATCGGGTGATCCTGAATCGCGGCGGGGTGCT
>JBLYYV010000194.1:0-3039 GCA_048550095.1 Gammaproteobacteria bacterium | reverse complement strand
CAGCGGCGGCCGAACATGTTTACGACCGCCGTCGCGAACATCGCGCCGGGCCAGGAGATCGAGGTGCGGCTGACCTACGTCGAGAAAGTGACGTACGACGGCGGCCGATTCCGCCTGCGTTTCCCGATGACGATCACGCCACGATACATACCCGGAGCACCGCGGCCGGCGACTGAAACATCGATCTCCGCGGCGCCGGGATCCGGTTGGGCCACCAGCACCGACCAGGTGCCGGACGCAGTCGAAATCACGCCCTATCTGGATCCTCGCCGACCGACCGGGGCAGACCCAATCAACCCGATCGAACTGGCGGTCGCGCTGGATTCGGGCCTGCCGTTGGCGGATATCTCCAGTGCCTATCACGATATTCACGTCGCGCGGCAAGGCGGTCAGTATGAAATCTCGCTAACGGCTGGCCGTGTGCCGATGGACCGAGACTTCGAACTGACCTGGCAACCTGCCGTCGGCAGCGAACCCGCGGCCGCGCTGTTCACTCAGACTCTCGGCGACAAGGTGTACGCGCTCGCAATGATCCTGCCGCCGGTCCAGCCGACCGGGTCGGCGCGACTGCCGCGCGAGACGGTGTTCATCATCGACAAGTCGGGATCGATGGGCGGCGACCCGATTCGGCAGGCGCGCGCCGCGCTCGAACTCGGTTTGTCGCGGCTGGCACCCGGCGATCATTTCAACATCATCGCATTCAACGACACGCCGACCGCGCTGTTCCGTGACAGCCGACCCGCCGATTCGCACACGCTTGGAGAAGCACGCAGATTCGTCCAACGTCTGAGCGCCGGTGGCGGCACAGAAATGATGTCGGCACTGAACCTGACCTTTGCGGGCGACCCGGAAAACGCTAGCGGACTGCTGCGGCAAGTCGTGTTCATCACCGACGGCGCGGTCGGCAACGAGGACGCCCTGTTTAAAGCGATTTCTGACGGCCTGTCCGACCGGCGTCTATTCACCGTCGGTATCGGCTCCGCCCCGAACAGCCACTTCATGCGCAAGGCCGCGCAATTCGGTCGCGGGACATTCACGTACATCGGCAAGCCGACTGAGGTCGAACAGAAGATGGACGAGTTGTTCGCCCGACTCGAAAAACCGATGTTGCGCAACGTCGTACTCGAATGGCCCGATGCGGCGGCAGTCGTCGAGCCGGATCCGATTCCCGACCTGTATGACGGGCAACCGATCGTCGTGACGGCGCGGCTCGATCGGTTGGAAGGCGAACTCCGGGCGAGCGGCGAAACGACCGACGGTCAATGGCAGCAGACGCTGATGCTGAACACCGCAGCAGGTCATTCAGGGATCGCAACGGTTTGGGCTCGCGATCGCATCGCCCGTATCGAGGATCGGATCGCGCTGGAAGGCGAAAGCGCAAACTTGCGAAAGCGAATGCTTGACCTCGCGTTGAACCATAAACTCGTCAGCCGGTTCACGAGCTTCGTTGCAATCGAGAAGAAGATAACTCGTCCGAAGAGCCTGTCCAGCAAATCGCACGACGTACCGAACCTGCGTCCGGCCGGACAATCGCCGCAGCCGTTCGCCTACCCCCAGACGGCCACCAGCGCCACCGAGGCGTTCTGGCTCGGGTTGCTGGGGATGATCGCGGCACTACTACTGTGGCTGCGGGTCTATACCCTCCCCGGGGCCGCTGAGCCGGGACGAGAATAGCGATGCGGGTTTTGAAATTGTGCGTGCTCGCGGCGCTGGCTTTCGGCGCGTGGCAGTGGGGTCAGGCCGCGACCGTGCAGGCGAAGGCCTGGCTCGCACCGATTCTGATTGCACGCGCATGGACCGACAGCCAGGTTCACGATGTCGACGTCAAACCCTGGCCGTGGGCCGATACCTGGCCCGTTGCGAAACTGACGGTACCGACGCTGGGCATCGAACAATATGTACTCGCCGGCGCAAACGGCGCCGCCCTGCCCTTCGGTCCCGGACACATGTCCGGGACGTCATTGCCCGGCCAGCGCGGCACGATCGTGATCGCCGGCCACCGCGATACGCATTTCGCGTTCGCGCAGAACCTCCAGCCGGGGACCAAAATCATCCTGGAGTCTCGCGGCCGGCAGCGCTCGTTCTATCGGGTGATGCGCAAGAGCATCGTCGATGCCCGCACGCAGCAACTGGCCGTCGATAGCGGCCAGGACGAGTTGATACTGGTCACCTGCGAGCCAACGAGCACATTCTCGGCGCGCGGCCCATATCGGCTTGTCGTATCGGCCGCCGCTGACGGTCGCGCTCAGGACTTTTCAATTTATTGAGTGATTGAAACGTCAACGCGCTCAATGTCCTCGAGCAGCTGAACCGGGTCGCAACAGAGTCCCATCAGGTGGATGCCGGGTTGGACCTTGCCAGTCAGCTCGGTGGTCGAGGCAGGCCTGACTGCAACTCATCGAGCTTCGCCCTGCTTCTGCCGGCAAGGATTACGGTTGCGCCGGTTTCCTTCAGCAGATAGTTCGCCAGCCGGTTGCCTGCGCAGCCGGTCGCCCCGACCAGCAATCCTCGTTTCGATTCGTCCTGTATCAAGGGCGATGCTTCGTCAGCCCGAGCGACTGCCTGGCTTCGTCTGGAGTCTTTTGTGCTCCGGCTCTGGAGCAATCGCGGAAATGGTCTGCCAGATGTCGCCTGCCGTATGTCTCCGCAACGACATCCATGGTCATTACCGTCGCGAGAAACTGAAGCGGGCCATACGCTTTGACCGGCGCTACCCAGCGCAAGGCTCCGACAGCTGCAGCGATCAGCTTCTTCGGGAGGCACGTGATTTTGCCGGGTTTTTCGAGGACTTCGAAGGCGAGTTCGGCAATCTCGCGGTAGGTGAACACCTCCGGCCCACCGACGTCGAGCTGCTGCTCCCGGCTCACCAAAGCGTCGGCACAAACCTCGGCAAGATCAGCGCCATGGATCGGGTTAATCCGGTTTGAGCCGTCACCAAAGACGTAAACGCGCCCGGCGCGGGCCATCTTTAGAAACTCCTCCATATCCGAGAAGAATCCAGTCGGGCAGATCACTGTAGTATCCAACGCCGACTGTTTG
>JBLYYV010000193.1:0-4191 GCA_048550095.1 Gammaproteobacteria bacterium | reverse complement strand
GACATCACTTCGTCGGCGAGGCCGACCATCTTGGCGCGTGCCATGGGCTCGACGCTCGAATTCCAGTCGCGCTCGTCGTCGCCGAGTGGCGCATGCGCCTCGAACACCAGGTCGTCGCCGACACGCGCAAACAGGTATGGCTGATTGACGATGCGCACCGGCGTCCCGACCTCGACGCGCTCGAACAGTGACTCAATGTTCTCGGGAAACAAGCGCACGCAACCATGACTGACCCGCATGCCGACGCCTGCAGGCTTGTTCGTGCCGTGAATCAGGTATCCCGGCAGGCCAAGCCCGAGCACGTACTTACCGAGCGGATTGTCCGGACCCGGCGGCACCTGCCTGGGGAGCGGGTCGCCGGCTTCGAGATGCTCCTGCCGTACCGAGGCCGGCACGAACCAGACCGGATCGCGGGCCTTCGCAACCACCGTCGTCGACCCCGTCGGCGTCGCCCACCCTTCGCGGCCGATACCGATCGGATATGTTTCGACGATCTGCGGCTCGTCGTCCGCCACCGGTGGAAAATAAAACAGGCGTTTCGCCGCGATGTTTAACACCAGGCCTTCGCGCGGCGCCTGCGGCAACACGTAGCGCGTCGGCAGTACGACCATTGTGTCAGCGCCGGGGATCCACGGGTCAACCCCGGGATTCGCGGCGACGAGTTCGTCAAAGCCCAGCCCGTAGGCGCGCGCAATGTCGACGAACGTGTCCTCATAGCGCGTACGCATAACCTGGAGCGCACCGACGACTTCCTGTTCGGCCTCCAGGGTGTAACTGCCGCCGACGATCGGCGGTTGTTCTTCGACGACGCTGTGCTCACCGTCCTGCCACTCCGGCAGAACGGGGCCGTCGACCGACGTGCAGCCGGAGCCGACGACTGCGATCGCTGCGACGACGGCGGCCAGCCGCGAGCGCGTCACGGTGATGCCTACTTCGGCTGACAAGCCGGCACCTTGCCCGATGATTTAGCTTTGTTGTAGTTGGCGAGCGCCCCCGGCAGCTCCTCGACCAGGTCGGAGATGCGACTGTCGGACGATGGGTGAGTGGAAAGAAACTCGGGCGGGGCGCCCTTGTTTTCGGACGCCATGTTTTTCCAGAGCTTCACGCTCTCGCGCGGGTCGAACCCTGCGTTGGCGGAATAGACCAGGCCGACCGTATCCGCCTCGCTCTCCTGACCGCGACCGTACGGCAACGTCAACGCGACCTGCGCGGCCATCTGCACCGCATCACCCGCATAACCACCGCCGAGCACCGCGCCCGCGGCCGCCGCGCCAACCTGCGTGGTCATGGCCTGGTTCACGCGCTCGACCGCATGCTGCTGCGTAACGTGCGCCACCTCGTGACCAATCACGGCGCCGAGCTGGTCCTGGTTCTCAGCCACTTTCAGAATTCCGGTAAAGACGCCGATCTTGCCGCCCGTCATTGCGAATGCGTTGATCGCTTCATTGTCGAACACCTCGATGTCCCAATTCATGCTGCGATAGGGCTCTTCCAGTTCGGCGATGATCATGTCCGCCACGCAGAACACATAGGTGCGCGCTTCGACGTCGTTCGAGATCGCCATCGTATTGCGCATCTTCTGGAACTCGGCGTCGGATTCGATTTCGATTTCGCGTTCGCTGACAAACGGAACGGCGCAGCCGACGGTCGTCGCCAGCAGCACCGCGATCAGCGGGACTCTCAATAAGTGCATTCGTTTCACATTCATGTCGTTCTCGGTGCCCATAGTCGGCAGCGGTGTCGTCACGGATCAGTGGTACTGACTGCGATTCTGGCGCTCCGCCATCCACAGCCCGACCCGGTCGACAGACGATTCAAAAGCGGCCATCAGCTTTTCCTGAAATGACTGCTTGCCGCGATAGCTTACCTTAAAAATATCGGCATCCGGGACGGCCGCGACCAGGTAGTCGTCGCTGGTGCCAATCTGATCGATTAGACCGAGTTCACCCGCTCGTGTTCCGTACCAGTGCTCGCCGGTCGCGATGGACTCAACATCCAGACTCGGGCGGTGCCGCCCGATGAGCAGCTTGAACAGCACGTGCACGTCCTCGAGCTCCTCTTTCAGTTTCTCGCGATCCTCTTCGGTGTTGCGACCGAACATCGTCACCGTCCGCTTGTACTTCCCGGCGGTGATCTGCTCGAAGTCGACGCCTTTGTTTTCCAGCGCCCGATTGAAGTTCGGAATCTGCGCGATGACGCCGATCGAACCAATGACAGCGAACGGTGCGGCGATGATGCGATCGCCGATACAGGCCATCATGTAGCCACCGCTCGCTGCGACCTTGTCGACGATAACGGTCAGCGGAATCCCATGCTCGGTGATGCGCGCGAGTTGCGACGCGGCCAGCCCGTGTTCGTGCACCGTACCGCCGGGATTCTCGAGCCGCAGCACCACCTCGTCCTTGTCGGTGGCCACCGACGTGACCGCGGTAATCTCTTCACGCAGGCTTGCGACGGCGGTCGCGCGGATGTCGCCCTTGAAATCGAGCACGAATACCCGCTTGCGATGATCGTCTTTGGTCGTGGCGGCCTTCAGGTTCTTCTTGTCCTGCTTCTTTTCCTGTTTCTCACGCTTCTTCCAGGACGCCTTGTTCAGGACCGCCTTTTGTAACGCATCCCCCATGTCCCGATACTTGTCATTCAGTTTCTCGACCTTGATGCCGCCGCTCTGCGGCTCCCGTCGCGACATTCCCGCGATCAGGATCAGCACCACGGCGATCGACACGACCACGGTGACGGCCTTCGCGAGGAACATTCCATACTCGAAAAAAAACTCGGCCATAAACTCAGTGATCCTTTTACTTTTCCTGTCCGACCCGCCCGCGACTAACCGAGGCCGGCGTTGTTCTTTTCGAGCGCGCGTTCGGCCCGATAGCTCGAGCGAACCAATGGCCCCGACACGACCTCGACAAAACCCCGCTCCAATCCGATCTCGCGATAACGCGCGAACTCGTCCGGATGAACATAGCGTTCGACGGGCAGATGATTCTCCGTCGGCCGTAAATACTGACCGAAGGTCAGCAGATCGACACCGATGGACCGCAAATCATCCATGGTCGAGAAAATCTCGTCGTCGGTCTCGCCGAGACCGAGCATCAGGCTGGTCTTCGTCAGAATGTCGGCGCGCCGCTGCTTGCCGGCTTCCAGCACCGCCAGCGACTGCCGATAGCCCGCCCGCGGATCCCGGACCCGGCCGGTCAGCCGCTCGACGGTCTCGACGTTATGCGCGAAAACCTCAAGCGGAGCATCGACAACCGTATGGACCGAGGCCACGTCTCCGCGGAAATCCGGCGTCAACGCCTCGACCTTCGTCTGCGGATTCACGCGCTTGATCTCCTCGATGCAGGCGGCGTAATGAGACGCGCCGCCGTCGGCAACGTCGTCCCGGTCGACGGACGTCAGCACGATGTAACGCAGATCCATGATCCGAACGGAGGCCGCCGCATTGGCCGGCTCTTCGGCATCGAGGACGCCGCCGGGGTTACCGGTATCGACCGCACAAAACCGGCACGCCCGCGTGCAGACGCTGCCCATCAGCATGATCGTCGCGGTACCGGCATTCCAGCATTCGCCGACGTTAGGACAAATCGACTCCTCGCAGACGGTGGCGAGCCGGTTGGTCTTCACATTGCTCTTAACGGCCGCATAACCGGGCCCGGTCGGCAGCTTCGCCCGCAGCCATGATGGCTTGCGCTGGTTTGCCACGTGCGCCCAACCGCGGTTGCGGTTGACGCCGTTTTTGATTGCGGAGATCCCGGTCTCGGCCTGGTACTTCTCGCCGCTTTTGACGATTGGGATGCCTTTGAATTTGCTCACTTAATCCGGTCCGGTCAGGGGCTGGTGGCGTATTCTCGCACGGCGGCCCGCAGCGCGCGAGGCCAGCGGGAGCCCGTGATTCCGGCGGGACCGTCAGCCCTTGCCACCGCAGAGGGCTCCGGCATGGCAGAGGCTGGTGAGATTCGGTTATGTCGCCCCATTGCGGATTTTCCGGGAAGGAACTTTTCGCTCGAAGACTCCCGAAAAGTTTTCCCGGAAAACCCTGACCGAAGTGGCGAGCTCGAATGACGCCCGCCATCCCCGCGCCGCGAGAAACGGTGCCCGCCGTTTGCCACCGCCGCAGAGACCGGAGAGCGCTGGAAACTCTTTTCCGTAGTCTTCGCAGGAAAAGAATTTGCAGCGGTAGGCCGGTCT
>JBLYYV010000192.1:0-9903 GCA_048550095.1 Gammaproteobacteria bacterium | reverse complement strand
GCCGACGTCATGCTGGTCGGTCGGTCGCAGGACAAGCTCGCGGAAACGCGTGAGCGGCTCGGGCACACAGACAAGGTCGCGACGTTCGCCACGGATGCCGCCGATGATGCGGGCGTGCGTGATTCCGTCGCGGCGGCGGTCGAAGCATTCGGCGGGCTAGACATTTTGTTCGCCAACGCCGGAACGGAAGGTCACGTCAAACCGCTGACCGATCTGACGACCGACGATTTCGACCAGGTGCTGCGCACAAACGTCGTCGGCCCGTGGCTGATGATCAAGCATGCGGTCGGGGCGCTGACGGAACGTGGCGGCGGTGCCGTCATCGTGACGTCGTCTATCGCGGGGGCGGCTGGTTTTCCCGGCCTGTCCGCCTACGTCGCGAGCAAGCATGCGGTGAATGGGCTGGTGAAAACGGCGGCGCTCGAGCTGGCGCCGGCCAAAATACGCGTCAACGCCATCGCGCCGGGCATGATCGACAACCGCATGCTGCATTCGATCGCGGGTCAGATCGATGCGGACCACCCGGACGCCGTCCTGGAAGGCGTCATGCCGCAGATCGCACTGCAGCGACTCGGCCGTAGCGAGGAGATTGCGGAACTCGCCGTGTTCCTCGGCAGCGACGAATCGTCCTACTGCACCGGATCGGTACATCTGATGGACGGCGGGTATCTAGCGGCGTAGGGCCGCGGCCGACACCGCGCCGTCGCAGGGCTGCGCGGGTGGCCCCGCGTTGCCGACGCGGCGGTCGATCCAGTCCAGCATCAGCGCGAAGTTGTTCGGCGCGTTCAAATGCAGGTTGGCGTTGTGATTGGTGTCGTCCAGCACGACAATTTCATGGCAAGCAGCCGGCGGAAAGAACTGCGATTCCCACGCAACGATCGAGGCGTGATCGGTGCACTCGACCGCGCCGCCGCATACCACGAAGTCGTCCTCGCCGATCAGCGTGAACGCCGGCAGCGTCAGCGCCTTCGATTGATCCTTGAAATATAACGGCATCGAGATGACTTCGCCGATGGTCGTCGTCTCGCGATTCAGTTCGTCGATCTCAACCACCGTCGTATCGATATTGCCCGGCGAGTAGAACAGCTCAACACGGCTGTCTGCCTTGGAGATCAGGTAGGTTGGGTCGACGATCGCACCGGCGAACGGTCCTTTGAAGGCCGCTAGATCCACGCCGTCGCGCATGGCGAGATTGAAACCGGGGTTGGAGTTGTGCACGAAACCGGTCAATACGAGGCCATCGACATTCTGCGGATAGCTCAATGCATGAGCCAGCGCAATGGTCGACCCGAACGAGTGACCGAGTGTCACGACCGCACCGAACGCATGCTCTGCCGCCAGGTTCTCGATGATCTGCGCGAGCGCATAGGACTGGTTGTCGACGCCGAGCGACAAGCCGAATGGGCGATCGCTGCGACCCATGCCGAGCCGATCGAAATTGAAGGTGACGAGCCCGCGCCGCAACGCGGACCGGACGAACGAGTAGGTATCGGACTGATACGGGAAATCCCAGTACACCGATCCGTAGCCGGCGCCCGACACCATGACGGCGAGCGTCTTGTCGTCCAGCTCGCCGGTCCAGCACAGGGTGCCGACGATGGCGTGCGTGAACCACGCATCTTCGGTGAGCTTAACCGAAATCGTCCGGTCCTGGCATTTAACGCCTGGCATGTCGGCGGCCGTCGCCAACACGATATCGCCGCGCGTCTGGAGCGGACCGTTGACCGGCCCGGTCTTGAACGCCACGACGAGCACCAGCAGTGCAATGACGCCGAGCAGTCCGGTGAAGACGTAGAATTTTTTCGATCGTTGCGGCATCGGCGTCAGGCTTTCGGTGCCGGTTCGATCGTCTGCCCGGCGCCCGGGTAGCCGAAGTCGCGCCAGCCCCTGATCACGTTATCTACGGCGAGGAACGAGCTACGCAACCGGATACGCATGCCGCTGCTAGTCGGCGCGATTGCGTTCAGCGATCGCGTCGAGCCCGGCGCGCAATTCGTCGCGCGACAGCCATCCACCCCGCACCATCACGCCCGCCGGTTGACGCAGCGTTTCCGGCTGCTCGAGCGGATTCGCGTCCGTCAGCACGAGATCGGCGGAGAGACCCTCTGCAATGCGACCGAAGGTGTCTTCCGCGTCGAAGTAGATGGCCGGATTGACCGTACCGGTCGTCAGCGCTTCGGCCGGCGTCAGGCCCGCAGCGATCATCAGCGCCAGCTCCTTGTGCAGCGCGAAACCGGGCACGTTGAGCATTTGCGGCGTGTCCGAACCGAGCAGGAGGCCGGCGCCCGCCTCGTGCAGAGCCATGACCAGGCGGTCACGACTGCGCAGGAACTGTTGCGCCTCGGCCGGATCTTCGAGCGTGGCCTGATAGCCGACCACAATTTTCTCCCAACTACCCGCGACCTTCGGCGGCATGTATTGAAGCTCGGGATAATCCGCGGCATCGAACGGGCCGACGAAATTGACCGCGAGCGTCAGCGTCGGCACGTTCCAGACGCCGGCTGCGGCGGTTGCTTCGCTGACCGTCGCGAACTTTTCGGGATCGATGAAAGGCAGATACGCGAAGCCCAGCAACTGGTCCTTGACGCCGGTCAGATCGGTATCGTCCGCAACCATCGCCTTGAAATACGCATCGAGGTGGTCGATCGATTTCTGCTGCGCCTCGAGCGCGCGCCACAAACCGACCCCTTCGGCGACATGCCCGGCGACGATCATGTCGTTTTCGGCCGCCGACCGGCTGATCTCGTCATAGATCGGCGCGGTCAGGCCCATGTGCACTTTCAGGAAGTCGTAGCCCGCTTCTTTCTGGGCGACCACGCGAGCGGGGGCATCCTCGATTCGCTTTCCCGCGAAACGCGGACCGGAGGTGTACAGGCGCGGGCCGAGCACGTCGCCCCGAGCGATCTCCTCCCGCAGTTCGAGATGCGCCGCCTCACCCGCCATGTTGCGCACGGTCGTGATGCCGTTGGCGACCCACAGATACAGTACGTCTTCGAGGTATTGACGCCCGCGGCGCGCCTCCGGCACATGCGCATGCATCTCGACGAGCCCGGGCGACAGGTAACGACCGTTGCCGTCGATAACGGTCGCGCCGTCGGGAATAGCGATGGCGCCGACGGCCGCGACCCGGCCATCCCGAATCAGGACGCTTTGCCCACGATCCACGCGATTCAGTTCGGGGCGCACGATATTGACGTCGACGAAGACTTGCGCGACGTCGGGTTCGACGGCGATAGCCATGCCATGCGTCAGCATGATCAACAGTAGCGCGATCATGTGCGGAATTGATCTATTCAATTTTGCCTGCCACCTTGATTCGACTTCATGAATGCAGCGATTTCGCCCAGCATATTCTCATGGTATCCCACCCAAAGATGACCGCCATTGGGATACGACAGCAATCGGGCGCCGGAAATTTGTTCCGACGTATAACGCGCGATATCGAGTGTTCCATACAGATCGGTGGCGACGCCAACGATCAACGCCGGGGTGTCGATCCGCTCCAACTCATCGCGTGGCAGGTCGGTCGAGACGTCGTTTTTGAGACCGGTGGCACGCGCACTCATCGGCAGCGCCAGGTTCAGCATGTGGCGAATCCGCTCCCGCTCGGCACGAGGCGCATTCCGGAGTTCATCCCGCGGCACCCCGATCAGCGACTCGAGGATCACACTGCCGCCGACATGCGTTGCCAGCCAGAACAGGAAGTCGGAGCTCAACGCCATGTGCGGCATGCGTCGCACCATCGCAAGCGACCGGCGCAGAAACCTCGCGGCTCCCTGTGGAGAATAGAGTACCGGCACGACCAGCACCATTGACGAACAACGCTCGGGATGACGCACGCACAGCTGCACCACCGAGGGTGCACCGAGGGACGCTCCGACGACCGCGACGCGATCCAGGCCGAGCGCGTCGAGCAGGCAAGCGTGCGCGTCGGCCTGAGCTGACGGCGAGGCGTCGGCCGGGAGCGGCGTCCGCAGGTAGCCGAAGCGCGATGGCGCGATCAGTCGAAAACCCTCATCGATCAGCAGCCGCCCGACTTCGACACTCTGGTCGAAGCCGCCGCCGGCACCGTGGCTCATCAGCACCGGCGGTCCGCGACCGACGTCGGCGTACTCGACCGGACCGAGCGGCGTCTCGACGACGCGACTGCCGGTCGCGATCCGCGCTCGCGCCGCTTCGATATCACGCCGATAGGCGTTGAACGTCAAGAATCGCGATACGCCGGCCACCGATAGGGCGCCGTTACCTGCAGACTCGGGGCGTCGTTGTGATCGGTTCGAGCATCTCGCTTCTCCTCCGGGGTCCCGATTCTCCACTGTAGCACTCGAAGCGAATTGCCCGGACTCGGCGAGGGTCGGAACGCGCCACTCGCCGCAACTTCCCGCCACTTACCATCACTCGCCACAATTTCCCGCCGCTTGCCACCACTCGCCACAATTTCCCGCCGCTGGCCACCACTCGTCACAATTACCCGCCACTCGCCACCACTCGCCACAATTTCCCGCCACTTGCCACCACTCGCCACAATTTCCCGCCACTCGCCGCCACTCCCAACCACTTGACGCCACCTGCCGCGATTAGACCCGGTGGCGAATTTCTCGCACAATGACTGTCGGTGCGCGAAGCCCCCAATAAGCAAAACAAGCCGAGGTTTCACCATGTTCGTCAACTTCTGGTACCCCGCTGAAGAAAGCGAAAACGTCACACGCCAACCATTGAAAGTGCAGATGCTCGGACTGTGGTTCGTGCTATGGCGCGACGAGAGCGGGGCCGTCCGCTGCATCGCGAATACCTGCACTCACCGAGGTGGCTCACTCGGCGACGGCAAGGTCGTCGGTGACTGCGTCCAGTGTCCGTATCACGGCTGGCTGTTCAACGGCGCCGGCGAGTGCGAACGGATCCCGTCGCTCGGCCCGCTGTCGAAGATTCCCGAACGGTCGCGCATCGACGCGTATCCGGTCGAGGAACGTTACGGCCTTGTATTCGTTTTCCTCGGCGACCTGCCGGAGGCGCAGCGGCCGACCATCATGCCGATCGACGAGTACGGCACCGACGGCTGGCGCACGCTGCGCATGCGCTACCGCTGGAAGGCGAGCTATGTGCGGCTGGTGGAAAACCAGTCGGACCCGTCGCACGTGGAGTACGTGCACGGCGGCATGGGCCTCGCGGGTCAGGACGATAGCTACAACGTACCGAAGTTCACGATCGATGAAACCGAGTGGGGTGCGGGCACGATGACGAAGTTCCAGACCCCGGGCTCGCCCGACGAGGAGATGGGCAAGGTCATCACACGCGGGCCGTCGGATGCCGGATCCGGGTATCACGGCATCTCGATGACGTGGACACGTATCCACTTCAACGAGAACGACGGCATGAACATGTACATCTATGCGTGCCCGCGTGACGAGGTGGACCTCGAGATCTTCCTGATCAACCAGCGCAACTGCCGGCTCGATCCGGACATGGACTCGAGATTTCTCGAGCGCATGGGCGTCGCAGTCGAGGAAGACCGCATCGTCGTCGAGAAGCTCGATCCGCCGATTCCATCGCGCGAGGCCGTCGGCGAGTTCATCGTGCCGGCGGATGACGTGTTGATGAACTATCGTCAACGCCTGACGGAATGGCAGGAAAAGGGCTGGCGCATGGACGTCGAGGCGATCAACCAAAACCGTGCGCGCACGGCATATGCGATCCCGAGCCCGGCGCGCCGGGAGCATCCGCAGGATTGGGCGATTACACCGGTACCGATGCTCTGACGATTCGTTATCGGTTTGTAACTATCGGCTTTCGGGAGACATCATGAGCACATTCAAGACTTCCCGCCGCGAACTGATCACGACGAGCGTCGGGCTCGCGGCATTGGGATCCGCGACTTCCGTTGCCCAGGGACCCGCGGCGCCGCGACCAGACGTTGAGGGCGCGCCGTTCCAAACGATGCGCGACTACATCGCCGCAATGGACGCGTGGGGTCTCGTGATGCGCATTCCTCGCGCGGACCAGGATGCCTACGAGGTGACCGCACTGATGTACCGCATTCGCGACCAGCATGGCATGCGCGGCGCGCCGGTACTGGTGATCGACGAAGTCCGCATCGACGGCGAGTGGATCAAGGGTCCGCTGATCGTCAACGAAAGCGGCCATTTGTATGGCGAGTGCCTGATCTTCAATCTCGAACCCGTCGACGAAGGCCCGCTGCAGAGGGTCCCCTACCAGAGCTACCGCAAGGCGCGGGCCCATGTGATGGAGATGGTGGCTGACAACGATGGAGAGTACCCACAGATTCCGCCCGTGGAAGTCCGTCGCAGCGAGGCGCAGTGCAAGCAGGTCACATTGACCGGCGACGACATCGACCTGACCAAGTTCCCGTTCATCCAGTGCAACCCGGCGGATGCCGGCCGCTACATCAACACGGGCTGCGTGTTCACGCGCCACCCGAAGTACGGCGTCAACTTCGGTACCTATCGCTGCCACCTGCGCGGCCCGCGCGAGATCGGGCTGAACTCCGAGCCGGGGCAAACGGGTTACCGGCATCTGTCCAATGCGGCCCGGCGCGGCGAGAAGGTCGCGAAGGTCTCGATCGTGCTGACGCCGGACCCATATGTCTGGCTCGTCAGCGGCAACAAGATGATCTTCAAACGTCCGGCGGACGAACTGGCGATCGCCGGCGGACTCGCCGGGCAACCGGTCGAGGTGGTGCGCAGCGAGACGAACGACTTCATGATCCCCGCGCACGCCGAGATGGTGATCGAGGGCGAAGTGCCGCTGGACGACATGCGGCCGGAAGGCCCCTACGGCGAGATGGTCGGTTACCAGGGCCAACGCAAGGAAAAGCAGTTCTGGATGCGCGTCACCGCCGTCACGCATCGCCGCGATCCGTGGATCATGAACAACTTCACCGGCGCGCAGGCCGGCTCGCTGATGGCGGCCTCGCACGCGCGATCCTTATACCGGCTGAAGCAGGAAGTGCCCGCGATCGTGGACTTCTTCAGCGACACGCGCTCCGTCGGCGTGACCTTCGTCAGCATCGACAAGACGCGCCCGGGTCAGGGCCTCGAGATCGCGCAGAAGATTGCCGAGGACAACTTCTTCGCCAAGGTCGTCATCGTCGTCGACGATGACCTCGACGTCACCAACCAGGAACAGATGCTCGCGGCGCTCGGGGCCCGCTGGCAACCCCACGGCAACACGACGATCTACGAGAAACTGCCGACGCTGCCGCTCGACCCGAGCACCATCAAGCGCGGCCGCGGCAGCAAGATCGCGATCGACGCCACCCGGCAGTGGCCCGAGGAAGGCGGCCCCGAGAACTTTCCGAGCTGGAATCGCACGCTGCTGGAAGACGGCGCACCCGACGCATTCGCAGGCGTCGATGCGAAATGGGGCGCAGCGATTCGCGACTGGCGCTATTGATGACGAACATTAGACGCTCGATCATCGCGAGCGCATTGCTTGGCATCGCGACCGCCGCAGCGGGCGACATCGTCACCGAACTCGGCCTGCGCTCGGCCGACGAGCCGGTGCGGAACATGGCAGGCTGGTCACCGGCGGGTCCGATCGTCGTGCGCGTGGACTCTCCCGAACGCCTCGCATGGCTGCAGGAAACGGCCGGTGATGCGGTACTGATCGGCGTCTACGACGAAGCCGAAGCATTGGTCGCGATGCCGCAGGCGACTGCTTTGCTGGGGTATTGCTCGCGCGAGCTAGTCACCGCCGCACCCGATCTGCACTGGATCCAGGTATTCACGGCCGGTGCGGAACGCTGTGTCGACGCGCTGACCGAGACCAACCGCGACCTCCTGCTGACGAATATGCAGCGCGTGACCAGCGCGCAAATCGCCGAGCACGTAATGGGCATGCTGCTGGGCTTCACCCGCGGACTCGCACCGCACATTCGCCAGCAGTCGAGTGGCCGGTGGAATCCGGATCTGGTGCCGCGGGCGGCGCGCCCCGGACTGAACGGCAAGACGATGTTACTGGTGGGGCTTGGCGGCATCGGCACCGCCGTCGCGCAACGCGCGCACGGTTTTGACATGCGCATCACTGCGGTGCGCGCGAGCGGCCGGCCGGGACCGGACTACATCGCCGAAGTCGCCAAGCCGGACCAGTTACTGCGCCTCGCCGCGGAGGCCGACGTCATCGTTAACAGCGTGCCGATCACCGATGCCACCACCGGGCTGTTTAACGCAGAGTTCTTCGCGACGATGAAACCGACCGCCTATTTCCTGAACGTCGGCCGTGGGCGCAGCGTGATAACCGCGGACCTCATCGCCGCGCTGCAAGCCGGAGAATTGGCAGGAGCGGGCCTTGATGTCGTCGATCCGGAACCGCTGCCGGCGGATCACCCGCTCTGGCAGATGCCCAACGTCATCATCACACCGCACATCTCGGCGGGATCCGGCCAGTCGCTCGACCGCATATTCCTGGTGCTGCGCGAAAATCTGCAACGCTACGTCGACGGCGAGCCGATGCTGTCGGTCGTGAACGTAGAACGCGGTTATTGAACGCTCGAAAAGGTTTCCGAACCGGTGCGGGATCTAATGCGTGAATAAGAAATCGGATAGATCCTTCACAGATAGTTCGCGACGAGCTCCTCACTGACGTCCCATAGCCTGCGCGCCAGCGCGGGATCGCTCGCATAGTCCCCTTTCAGCGCGGCGGGATTGCAGTCTTCGAAGTAATAACCGCTGACGCCGTCGAGGCGCTTGTCGATGCCAACATAGACCTGCGTGGCGGCACCCTGGGCCGCATTCTTCATGCCCTTGCGCAGCGGCGCATCGGGATCACGCATCTTGCCGGTCATGTAGCGACCGAGGTTCGTTCCGACCAGTCCCGGATGGATGGCGTTCGACGTGAACGCGGCATCGGCATAACGACGGCTGATCTCGTTCGAAGTGAGGATGTTCGCGAGCTTGGTCTGGCCGTAGTTCTTGAATGGCTGATAGCCGACCTCGCCGGACAGGTTGTCGAACTGGATACCTCCCTCCGGGGCGAGCGTATAACCGATGCTCGAGACCATGACGACGCGCCCTGCGGGCGCGGCGGCGACCGCGGGCAGCAGTCGTCGAGTCAGCAGGTAGTGACCGAGATGATTCACGACGAACTGCTTCTCCAGCAGCACACCGTCGACGTCCACCTGCTCGAGTTTCGGCAGCGCCATGATGCCGGCGTTGCACATCAGGACATCGATCGGCGTGTCCATGGCCGTCACGGCATCCGCGCAGGCAACGACCGATGCCATGTCCGTCAGTTCGCACACCAGCGGCGTCGTCTTGCCCGTCACGGTGGCGCACGCTTGCTGTGCTTTCTCGAGCGTGCGGGCCGCACCGAGGACGTGTGCGCCGCGCGCCGCGAGCGTGCGCAGCGATTCGTAGCCCAGCCCTGAATTGCAGCCCGTGATCAGCACCGTCTTGCCCGCGAGATCATATTCGGCGGCGACTTCGTCGCACGTCGTCGAGAACCCCCAGTCGCTGCGCGGAATATCCTCGAAAGCAACCCGTTCGGCCCATCCCATGCGCGGGAGAGCGGCCGCAAGGACGAGGGCTGAACCGGTTTGGAGAAGTTGTCGGCGATTCGTCATGGCATGTACCTACTTCTGCCCGGGCTGAATCTCCGTGATACCCCAGTCTTCGAGCTTCTTCTCGAACGACCAGCGCGGGTGGATCTTCTCGAGGTCGGCTAGATCCTCGTTGCTGGCGAAGTCGTAGCCGTTGCCCTTGTCGTTGTACCACTGCGAATAGCGCAGCGGGTACACAACCTCCTCGGCGAAAATACTGATCATCCTCATGACGAATTGCGGGAAGATCTTGTACTTGAACTTCGTACCGTGCTTGTTGGTACGTTCGGCGATCGAGACCGACTCATTGCCCGTCATCGCGCAGGAGGCAATCGAAAAATCTACGTTCG
>JBLYYV010000191.1:0-5146 GCA_048550095.1 Gammaproteobacteria bacterium | reverse complement strand
GGCAGGCCAACCTGTCGTATCTCGTGACCAACTCGGCCAATCCCGGCAGCTATCGCGTCTACTATGTCCAGAACCGCAGTGGCCCTCCGTATGACGGTGCCGATGCCGGCAACGGCACGCTGCCGTCGCCGGTCGAAGCAGCCGATGCCACTGAGCTCACGTTGGGAGAGTTGCAGCCGTCGGCGCCTCCGCCGGAGGCACCGCTGTTACAGTCTGCCGATCCGCTAAATGAATCCGTGCGCCTGACCTGGAGCGCGGTCGACGATGCCAGCGGTTACCGCGTGCACTGGGGCGTTACATCCGTCGACGAGAACTCGGCTGACGCCGGCGCCGTGACGACGTATACCGTCGCGGGCCTCGCGAACGGCACGAGCTACGTGTTCTCCGTCAGCGCGTTGCGCCAGCCGGTCTACCATTTCAGCGTAACGGTGCTCGACAGCACGCAGAATCGGAACGAGAGCGACTACTCGCCCGAAAGTACGCTGGCTATCGGGCCTGCGGCCGAAGGTGCGCAATCAAACCAGCTCATGGCGAGTCCTGCGGTGACGGTCCCGTATCCAGATCTTCCTGATAAAGGTTGTTTCGTCGCCACGGCGGCGTTCGGCTTGGATTGGGCGGCGGAGGTTCTGATCCTGCAGGATTTTCGCGATCGTTTCCTGTTGACGAGTTCGCCGGGACGCGCATTTGTCGCGTCGTACTACCGGTACGGACCGGTCGCGGCGAACTTCGTCTCTGATCGAGACGCTCTGCGTTGGCTGGTGCGGGCTTTGCTGTCGCCGCTCGTCGCGTTTGCTTTGATTCTGACGAGCGTTTCCAACGGCGTTGTTGCATTGCTCGGAGCGCTTTCCGCGATGCTGATTACATCGATAGTGGTCCGTCGTCGCACGACACATGGCCATTTCGTCCGGAGGCGTGCGACATGATCAGGCGTACAAGCATCATTCTGCTGTTGATGTCGTCGTTCATCGCATCGGGCAGCGCGTCGGCGGCAGATATGACGCCATGGTTATTCGAGATCAAGGGCGGGCTATTCGAACCGGACCTGCCGTTGTACAAAGAGTTTTATGGCGACGACCGGAACGGATATTTCGCGGCGGCATTCGGCTATCAGTTCAAGCGCTGGCTGGAGTTGGGCGGCGAGTTGGGTTATTCGCGCGACAAGGGCGCAGGCCTTCAGCCCGGCAACGTGCAGCTGGGTGGGGCGGTTAAATACACCCTGGTTCCAGCGCATCTTTATGTCAATCTTTTGGGGAAGGCGAGTCACGACCAGTTATTCGTGCCGTATGCGGGCGGCGGGTTGACGACGGCCTATTACAAGCAGGACATTGCTTCACAGCCGAATCGCGATGGTCGAACCGATCTTGGCTATAACGCGCGTGCCGGCGTTCAGTTGCTGCTGAATCGGCTGGACCGGCGCACGTCCGACCGAATTTCGCCGAACGGCGAATTCCAGAGTTACCTGTTTATTGAGGGGCAGTGGTTCTCGACCGAGATCGACGGAACGGAACTCGGCGGGATCACTTACCTGATCGGCGTCCGGATGGAATGGGGCTCGGGCGCGAGGTAGCGTGAGGTCGGCGTGATTTCTAGTCGAGCCCGTAGCGTGAGAACAAGTCACGCTTCTGTCGCAGCACGTAGGCCTTGAAGAACCGCTTGGAAATTTCGTTACTGGTCAGCCAGGCGATGCGGTGACCATGTTTTTCATTCTGCAGTACCTGTTCGGTTAGCCACGGCGCCGCCGTCTCCACGTGGTCACAGAGGATGTTCAGGACCGGCTTCATCTTCTGCCATTGTTTGGGCGTCATCTGCTTCTGTTCCGCGAACCAGTTGTCGCTCAGAAGCATACCTGGGCTTATCGTTCCGACCATGATGCCGGTGTCCTTATTTTCCTCGATCAGGTATTTGGACAGGATAAATATGGCGGCCTTCGTCGAGCTATAGACGTTCATGTTGGGCGTCAGTCGCTTGCCATGGAAGCTTCCGCCGAGCATGTTGTAGAGAGCGCCCGATCCCTGCTCCCTGAAGCCGCTGATAGCAACCTGTGAACCGAAGATCGTACCCTTGAGATTGCTGTCGACGAGCGTGTTGACGACGCTTTCCGGCACCTCGTGCGTCAGGTACTGCGCGGTCGCGGTTCCCGCGTTGTTGATCCAGAAGTCGATGGTGCCGAACTCGGTCTTGCCGTAGTCCCACAAGGCTTCAACCTGGTCTTTGTCGGCGACGTCACAGGATTTACCATTGGCCGTGCCTCCGCCGAGTTCATTCAGCGCGCGAACAGTTTCGTCGATGCTCGCCTGACCGCGGGCTGAAATCGTGACGTGGTGTCCGCGCTTGATGAATTCCTCTGCGATGCCCCGGCCTACGCCCTTGCTGCTGCCCGTGATGATGACATTGGCCATTGGTTGGCTCCTGCAATTCTTCGTTGTTCTTGTTTGCCGGTCAGTCGACTGGCCGGATGCGATTTTCGATTTACGATTGGCGGTTAGCCGGTTCTGGACAGGACGTCATCGAGGAAATCGGCGCGAATGCGTTCCCACTCCAGTTTCAGCCATGGCGTGAAGTTGTCCGGGTTCGCCGCGATTTCGCGTGTCAGCTCGTCCGGCGCAATGAATCGCCAGGCGGCAATCTCGTCAGGATGGGCCGCGACTTCGCCGTCGACGAAGCCGGCGAAGACGTGGCATAGCTCGCGTTCGGAGCCGAGCTCGCCGAAAGGGGCGTGGTACTGAAATTTGTAAAGAAACCACGGATCGCAATCGAGGTTTAGCTCCTCGTGAACGCGGCGGCGACCCGCGCCCTCAACCGTCTCCGCTTCACGCGGATGGCTGCAACAGCTATTCGACCAGTAGAGCGGCCACAGGGGCTTCTGCTCGCTGCGCTGCTGGAGCAGAAGCTCGCCCTTTTCGTTAAACAGGAATACCGAGAACGCGCGGTGGAGAATGCCATCGCCCTCGTGACACTCGGCCTTGGAACGGAAGCCGATTTCCCGATCGTCCTCGTCGACCATGATCAGCGACTCGGATGGGCTGGATACGGGTTGCCGCACCGCGCTCATTGCTCGTTACCCGCGGTGATGGTCATGGCGTGAAATCCCTGTCTTTCCATTGCGATTTGTACTTTTTCGGCGTTGTCTTCACACAGGGCGATGACCGCGCCGCCTCCGCCACCACCCGTCAGTTTAGCGCCGAGCGCCCCGGCGCGCCGTGCGATGCCAATCAAGCGCTCGACTTCAGGTGTGGACACCTGCAGGGCGTTCAGCAGCCCCTGGCAGACATTCATCAGCTCGCCGAGCGTGGCGAGGTCGTTGTCCTGAATCGCGGAGACGGCCTGCAGCACGAGTGCGTCGATATCGTCGAAGATCTTCTCATACAGCTTCGGCTGCCGCTCGCGAGCTTCGCGGACGTTTTGCACCGTTTTTGCGGTCAGGCCTTCGGTGCGGGTCCGGCCGACGACAATCGAGAAAGGCTGCGGGATATTGAGTGGCTCCACGAGCGGCGGAGTGCCCATTCGAAACACCAGGGGCTTTCCGTAGGTCGCCAGCGTGTTGTCGATTCCGCTTGGCTTGCCGTGCGCGATCTGCTCTGACTGGTAGGCCAGCTCATTGACTTCCTCGTCCGAGAGCCCGAGCTTGTAGTGGATGTCCAGCGCGCGGACGATGGCGACCGCCAGTGCAGCCGAACCGCCCATGCCCATGCCTCGCGGAACGTCCGGGAATACTTCGATCCGCATGCCGCGGTCGGCCAGGCCAAGCTGATCCATGATCGCCCCGGCCGCGCGTTCGAACGAGCGGCGTTGCTCCGGCGGCTTGGATAGCTGGTATTCGATACCCCAGCGCGGAATCAGAAGCTCTACGCCGGCGCTGCTGTCTTCTACGACCGCGCGCATCGTCAGCGGCAGTGGGCAGGCGATGGCATGACGACCGTAGACGACCGCATGTTCGCCGAGCAGGATGATCTTGCCGTAGCCGACTCCGGTCTCAGCGTCCGTTCGCTTCGCCTTCCGGATACCACTGTCTTCGGTGGCCTCGGCACGCAGGTCGGACAGGATCTCCTCCGCTTTCCAGACCTTGATCTCGTTGCTGCGAACCAGACGTTCCAGCACCTCGTCGAAAAGGTCCGGCGGTACGTCCGCAGCCTTTACGACCGTTCTCGCGTGCAGCGTCATGTGACCCGTCTGAATTCCGTCAGTCGCCAAAGCGCGCAACGCCGAAAAATTCTGCGCCAGGCCGACCGCGGCCATGACTTCCGCGAGCTGTGTGCCGGACTTGACGTTCATCAGCCTGAGGTTCATCGCAACGCCGGGATTTGACTCCAGCGGACCGCCGACGATCCCGACCTTCATCGGTAGTTCGATGCGGCCCCGCAGGTTGCCTTCGTCATCAGCCCACCATTGCGTCAGCGAGCCATAGCGTCCGTGCCGAGCGGCATAGGCATGCGCACCGGCCTCGATGGCACGCCAGTCGTTTCCCGTTGCCAACGCGACGGCGTCGATACCGTTCATGATGCCTTTGTTGTGTGTCGCTGCGCGATACGGATCCACATGGGCGAAATCCGACGCAATAATAATGCCGTCGCGAACGCGTTCACCGTCATAACCTTTGCCGGCGAGCTGTTCCGTCGTCAGCGTGACTTCCGCGGTGGCCAGCGCGCGGTCGGCGAGGTTCGACAGTATGCGCAGGAAGACGCTGCCTTCGGTAATCGACTCGATGAGCGGCGCCACGCCTTCGCACATTCCGTTGATCAGGTTCGCGCCCATGGCGTCACGCGTGTCGACGAGCAGATGGACGACCAGCATTTCGCCGTCCATGGATTGCAGCGGGTAACTTGCGAGCTCGAGGTCGACCGCGCCGCCGCCACGCGCGACCATGCGTGGATGGAAGCTGTTGGCCAGGTCGATGATTTCCTGTTTGCGCGCCAGGACTGCCGCTTTGGCGCTGGCCATGTCCGGTATGTCGATGACCTGGATCTGGCCGATCAGGATCGGGTCCGTGGACGTCGTCGTGTAGCCGCCCGAAACGCGCGCCATCTTGGCGGCGGAGCTCAGGGCCGCCACGATCGATGGCTCCTCGACGACCAGGGGGATGACATACTCGCGGCTGTTGATCAGGAAGTTCAGGCCGAGCCCGATCGGCATGCCGAGCACCCCGATG
>JBLYYV010000190.1:0-14351 GCA_048550095.1 Gammaproteobacteria bacterium | reverse complement strand
GGCTGTGCGTGCGCCGGCGGTTTTTCTGCTAAATTTCACGCACGTGAACAACTGCCGGGGGCAGTATAGCGATGGCGACCTTGGCCGACCTGGAAGAGCAAAAACGCGAACTCGAAGCGCGCCTCGACGCGGGCGACCTCACGGCGCAGGCTGGGCTCGCGCGTGTCGACCGGGCGATCGCTGCGCGTCGGCTGAAGATTCAGCACGGCCGCAAGCGCGTTGCCGCGGCGCATTCCGCCGTTGCCGCCGGGATGCCGGTCGACGATGCGCGCAAGCCGAACAAACGCGCGCCGGCGAGTCGCAGCGCGAATAAGCGTCGGCCGCTGAATCGATTCGATTGACCGCGCGTACGGATGACAGATGAGCGAAGCTGAACCCGCAGACCTCGAGCGCGCCCGAATTCTCGGTGAAACGGCCAAAATCGGATGGGCCGAGCTGCAACGATGGTTTGCCAGTGGCACGGCGGTGTACGTATCGCCGGAGCTCGATCTCGTCGAGACCGCCTACCAGTTGTCAATTGACAATACGTCCGGCTTCCGGGGTTGGCTATCCACCGGTCTGATAGACAGAGTCACCGACGAGCAGGCGCTCGAATGGCTGGAAGCCGATGCGTTGGTCTGGGCCGTCGTCGTCAAACCCTGGGTGCTGGTGCAGCCGATCGCGCCGGACCTCGCACATTAATGGAGAGTAAAGAATGATCACCTATGCATATTGGGGGCTTGTCTTCGCGGCCGTTTTCGGCGTCATCTGGATGTTCGGCAGGATGGACCAGTGGAAGGTGGCGATGATAGGCGGCGCTACCATCCTGCTGATCGGCTGGGCGTCCTATTACTTCTATTTTCAACAGGTGTTCGTCAAGCGCTGGGGTGGCGTCATGAGTATCTCCGTGCCCGATGGTCAGCTACACATCACCGCGACCTGGAAAGACGACAACCTGTGGATCGAAAATTACGATCCGAAGACGAACAAGTGCATCTTCACGGAGTATTCGAAGGGTAACGTGCTTGAGGGCCGGGTCACGATCAAGAATTGTAATCCGATCATTCCCGGCGTACCTGGTTTGCCGAACGCGCCACGGCCACAATGATGCCTCGGGGGCGGCGGGCATGGCCCGCCGCCCCGTCGGCGATTAACGCAAATCAGACAAAGTTGCCGAAATCGTTCAGGCAGGACGCGTACGCCAGCCCGATCGTCAGCAGAATCGTGATCGACGTAACGCGCTCGTAGATTCTCCTTTTCATGTCGTCCTCCTTGGTGGTGGTTGTATCGGGGCATAAAAAAACCCCGGCTAGCAGAGCTCACCGGGGTTCGATTTCCGGAAGGCTCAGTTCGTCGCCTTCCGTGATGTTCGGAAAACGCTAATTCATTGCGTGCACGCAAGCAGCACACACAGCCGTTGCTCGACGAGTGTCCTTCGTCGGCATGACAACTGCGTGATGTTTTTGTGAAACTTCTAGCATCTTTGGCTCATCGGCCGTTCTTCATCGGCTATGGGATCGGGGCGCGTACTCTAGCAGCGTCCACCTTTGTGTCAACACCATAGACGACGAAATTGATAGAAAGTTCATATCGGATCGCGATGCGAAGCCGAGCCCGATGATCGAACCTCCCTTCGTTTGTTATGATCGGTGAAAAATACGGGATCGAACTGATGGCGGAGAAACCTTCCGACTGGAAAATGCCCACGGGCGAGTACGCAGGTGACGTGACCGCGCGCGAGGCGTGGGAGGTCATGCAGCGTGATGCCGCGGCGGTGCTGGTCGACGTGCGCACGCAGGTCGAATGGCAGCTGATCGGCAAACCCGACTTGTCCTCGATCGAGCGCGAGCCGATCTACCTGCAATGGGTCACGATGCAGGGTGTGAACAAGAAGTTCGTCGAGGAGCTGCAGTCAGCGCTGGAAGAGCGCAACGTCGCGAAAGAAGCGCCGGTCTATTTCATGTGTCAGTCGGGCGGCCGGTCGAAGATGGCGGCCATGCAGTGCGCAGAGCTCGGGTATGCCGCGAGCTACAACATCGCCGAGGGTTTCGAGGGTGCGCTCGATGAGCACCAGCATCGCAACAGCGTGAGCGGCTGGAAGGTCGCCGGCCTGCCCTGGACGCAGACCTGACGTCTATAATCCGCCCTGAAACTGGCGAATACTGGAGAACACGATGGCATCACATGCGGTCTGCAAGACGGATGAATTGGCGGTCGGCGAGAAGAAGCTGTTCGAAGCAGGCGGGGAGAGCGTCCTCGTCTATCACGTGCCCGAGGGTTTCTTCGCAACGCAGGCAAAATGCCCGCACATCATGGCGCCGCTCAAGAAGGGCAAGATGGTGGGCGCGTGCATCGTCCAGTGCCCGTTCCATCGCGCTCGCTTCGATGTGCGAACGGGGGCATGCGTCGAGTGGGCCAACTGGCCGCCGGGCCTGGTCAACGTGCTTAACGCCTTCCGCGGCGAGAAAAACCTGAAGACCTATAAAGTTACGGTCGAAAACGAGCAGGTGTCGGTCGAGGTTTGACGCCGCACGCTGGCGGGCCCGGCATCAGGGCGCTGTGTGGAGCGCGGCGCCACCGCCGTAATAGTGCACCAGGTCTTCGACGTCGTCGTCGGACAGCTTCTCCAGCCTCGCCTGCATGGCCTTCGGCATCCACCGCTGACCGGCCCGCAGGTGCATGAACGCCATCCGCAGATAGTTCATCCACTGACCGGCTAGGATGCTGGCGTGATCGGCGGGGTCGCTGCCGCCGTCGCCATGACAGTTGTGGCAGGACCGTTCATGAAGCAGCCGCCCGCGCTCTGCGCGCTCGGCATCGAATACCTGGTCGGCCGGAACGAATGGCTGGGATGCGAAAAAGCCGGCGACCGCGACGATGTCATCGTCGCTGAGTTCCCGGGCTATCCGGCACATGTCGGTCGCCGGGCGATCCGTATCGCCGGCCCGGTAATATGCCGCTCGGCATGGCCGCTCGCCTTCCCTGAACGCGAACAGGTTTTCTTCCATCGAGAATGCTGACAGGCCGCCGATGATCGGCACATCAGGCTGAGTGCTCGCGCCATTCCCGCCGTGGCAGTCGAAGCAGCTCCGGGCTGCTGCCGGTATCGGGTCGGCACCCGCCGGCAGCGCGAGCATCAACATCATTCCTGCCAGAGCGCGCTTCACCAATGATTTCCTATTGCCTCAATGCCGGCAAGACGCGATCACCGATGATCTTCAGGCCGGCCATCGGCTCGTCGAACAGACGCACCGAGAGCTCGGTCAGGCCGCTGTCACGAAAGGCCTTGAAGCGTTCGATTTCCGCGTCGAGCGCGGACAGGTCGCCCGCCGAGGACATCCCTGCGATCAGCTTATTGACGAGTGCTTCCGGCACGCCATCGATCTTACCGCTGCGGGTCCAGAACGCCTTGAAGAAATTGTCCCAATTGTCGATGACGGCCTGCACTTCGTCTTCACCGTCGACGTGTGGTGCGATGTCATGCGCGTATTTCGCGGCGATCGCGCCGCGCCAAATCAGTTCGCGCCGCGCCTCATACATCGCGACGTCCTTATCTTCCTTGATGTGGAACGCCCAGAAGTTGCCGACGCGGAAGTCCTCGGCCGGCTCTTCGCGTTTCGCGAGACCCGCACGCACGTTTCCCATCGCCTCCGGGATCATGTCGACGGTGAAGTCGCTGACCTGGATGCCGTCGGCCAGTCGCGCGCCCATGCGGATCATCATCGGCCCGCTGCAGCAGCCATAAATCAGGGGTCCGGTGTCCTGGTGGCCGAACTTGATCTGGAAGGGACGCGTGACCTGAAAGATCTCGCCGTCGTACGAGTACGCGAGCTTGCCGCTGCGGGCGATATTCAAGACTTCGATGCATTCGCGCACGCCGCGAACGCGGCGCTCCGGGTAACGAGCGCCCGATACTTTGTCCTTCATGGGCCAGACCGGGCCGTCCTTGCTGATCTTCCAGCCGGCCGCACTGAGCGTGCCGCCGCCGCCGCTGATGGCGATCATCGCGCGGCCGTTCGACATCTCGTTCAGTGTCTGCACGCTGTTGGCCATCTTCAGGGGATGCATTTCCCACGGGCTGACGGCCAGCGCGCCGAGTATGATCTTCGACGTCGCGGTGGCCGCGGGGGCCAGTGCCAGGAAGCAGTCATAGTCCTGATGGTAGTTCGACGACCAGATCGCGCGAATGCCGAGCCGCTCGGCTTCCACGGCGAGTTCGGCCATCTGCGCCGGCGACACGTCGGGTTCGAGGATGATATCGATATCCATGCAGGCGACTCCGGTCTTGTGGTTATTCTGGTGC
The DNA here is from genome assembly GCA_048550095.1 of Gammaproteobacteria bacterium. Taxonomy (GTDB): domain Bacteria; phylum Pseudomonadota; class Gammaproteobacteria; order Steroidobacterales; genus SMWD01. Next base: position 10,069 of record JBLYYV010000190.1, on the reverse strand, counting down.
GCCGCAAATAATACGCGCAACTACTGCACGGCCGGTAGAACCCGTTCCGTGATCAGTTTCAGTGCATCCATCGGGTCGTCGTGCAGCCGCAGCGATAGCTCGGTCAGGCCGGCGTCACGGAATTCCCTGAACCGCTCGATCTCCGCCTCCAGGTCGTCGAGATCGCCGGCGGACGAAAGTCCCGCGATCAGGCGATTGACGATGTCTTCTGGCACGCCCTCGATCTCGCCGCTGCGGGTCCAGCTCGCCTTGCGAAAGTTGTTCCAGTTGGCGAGGACGATGCCGGTCTCATCTTCATCGAGAAACTGTCGGAGTATGTGTTCCTCGCGTCCGATGACGGCGCCCCGCCAGATCAGTTCACGCCGTGCCTCGTACATCGCCTTGTCGCGATCGTTTTTGATGTGCCATGCCCAGAAATTGTCGATGCGGAAGCGTTTGTCTCCCCGCGCGTCGACCGGTTCCTCCCGTTCGGCCAGGCCCGTGCGGATTTTCGCGATCGCCGGCTCCGTCATCGCGACGGTGAAATCGCTGAACTGGATTCCGTCGGCATGCCGGGCACCCATCGCGATCATCTGCGGGCCGTTGCAGCATCCATAGAGCAGCGGCCCGTCGGCCTGCGCCCACTCCATGACGAATGGGCGCGGCACGCCGAACACGCCGCCTTCGTAGCCCATCGACATCTTGCCGCTGCGGGCCATGTTCAGGATCTCGAGGCACTCGCGCACGCCGCGCACCCGGCGATTCGGGTAGCGCGTCATCTTGATCGGATCCAGCGCCGGCCAGACGGGTGCATCGTTGGCGATTCTCCAGTTGATGGCGCCGAGTACGCCGCCACCGCCGCCGATGCCGATCAGCGCGCGCCCGTTGGAGATCTCGTTGAGTGTCAGCAGCGCATTCGCCATCTTCAGCGGGTGCATTTCCCATGGGCTGACCGCGAGCGGCCCGATGATCAGCTTCGACGTCTGTAGTGCGGCCGGCACGAGAGAGATGAACGCATCCCAGTACTGGTGGTAGTTCGACGACCACAGCGCGCGGATACCCGATTGTTCTGCGGCGACGGCGATCTCGGCCATTTCCTGCGGGCTGACGTCGGCCTCGACGATAATATTGATGTCCATTCTGCTTCCCGTTCTGTGGTGGCCTCGCGTCGTTTTGCCAGCGAGTATAGCGGCCGGATCGTTTAGGGCCGCAGGTTCAGTCGATGGGTTGCCGCGATAGCCGCCGCACGGTCGGAGGACACGCCCGCGCGCTGCGCGAACGACGGCCAGCTCTCGACGACGCTGACGACCTCCGCGACGACGTCGGCCGGCTTGCTGATGCCGATGGAGTCGCCGACCTGAAGGAAGTCTTCCATCGTGAAGTGGTCGCGCTTGCCGTTGATGCTCATCTGATGCTGGTTGGTCCACCGGCCGGCCGGATTGTGGGAGTAGGTCAGGTCATACGCCGGCGACAGTGACCACCGGCCGTCGGGATCCATCAGGAATGCGATGTTCTTGGTGTGGTCGTCCTGATTGCGGGACACCGCGTTGAACACCATCCGGCGAAATTGCTGCACGGAGTCGGACTGCGGCAGCCGCAGGCGCCGCATCATCGTGAAAGCCTGTTCATAGGCATATGCGCCGGCCTGGTTGAAGTCGAAGTGCGCGATGCCGCACAGCGTCTGCATGTGGAGCTTGGTGACGCGCCCGGTCGGGTCGCGGTCGAACCGCCGCGTGATGAAATGTGCCCGGCCGTTCTCCTCCAGGAGTCGGCAATCGGACATATCGATGCCCGCGGCGCGTGCCATCAGGTGATACGCGAACTCGATGCGGCCGTAGCCCTGCGGCGTGCCAAGTTCGATATCGTCAACACCATCGAACTTGAGAATCCAGTGATCGTAGCCGGGTGGGGCGTCGAGTTGTCCGGACATGACATGGCCGGCGTCGTTCATCGCGATCACGGCCTTCGGGCGGTTGCCCCCGGCCGATGTGCCGACGCGCAGGATGTCCAGCAACGCCTCGCGATCGCTGCCGGCATCGTTCGTCAGGTTGACGTCGAGCGAGCCGCGATCCGCCGTGACGGCCTGGGCCAGCTCAACGAGCTCCGCGATCTCGACCGGGAGAGATTCCTCGATGCTCGCGTTCAGTGTGGGCGCGAATTCCAGCGCGCCGGTTGCGCGGCGGCCGGTATAGCAGAGCCGTTCGATCGGGCTGAAGTCGGCGGCGGCGATGCCGTTTCGGGCCAGCCATGCGTCGATGATGCTATGGCCGAATTTGTCCGGCAGCGCGTCGGCCAACAGTCCGGGCAACCCCATGTAGGTGTCGCGATTCAGCGTCGGGAATGCATAGATGCCGTCGCCACGCAGTGCGTCTTCCACGGACATATGAATCGGCGAGACATCCAGGTCTTCGCCGAGGAACTCGCGATCGTATTCGAACGTCGCGATATCGCGCGCGGTATCCCACGCCACGGCGCCGACGACCCGACCCCACAGGCGGACCCAGGCCAGGGACGCTCGCTTGATCATTCCGAGTCCTCCTCGTGACCCGGTCCGGCGCGCGAACCGCTGGCGCGCTTGCGCTTTTTGCCGCCGAGCCTCGCCAGCTGCATCGGGCTGATGCCCGGGCGGGCGATGAACTGGTCGATGTCATCGAGGTGTCCGAGTTCGCGGAGCACCGCGACCGCGGTCTGCAGCCGAGTCCGTCCGGCTTCGAGCGACTTGATCGCCGTGACGGACAGGGCGGTTCGCTCGGCGAGTTCCCGCTGCGTCAGATTCTTGCGCAGGCGCAGTTCGCGGAAGCGATCGCCGAGTTCAGCCAGGATGGCCTGGTCCGTCATTGAGTAGTAATCCATAAGAGATTAAATATAATTAATAATTATCAAAATAAATTTTAATATACTAAAAATACCCTGTTATATCAACTCGATGAGCTTAAATTGTAAATTGCATAATCATTTATTATTAACCTATTTAGACTATAAAAAGAATAAAAAGATTATAAATATAACGTTATAAATAGTCTCTCTGTTTTGCTGCTCTTCGTCACTGCTCGTCAACGCACTCGGCGATGCATCGTTTAACCCATCAGGAGTCGAAACAACGCATACGGAGATGCACGATGAATACGATCATGAAACCTCGGTCACGCGGGCGCATACGCCGGTCTCTATTACTGCTGGCACTGGGCACGGTCGTTGCCGGCGCCATGGCGAGCGGCGACGCGGCCGCAGCCGAAGAGACTTATCGGGAACGATTCGACCGCCTCGATCAAAACGATAATGGCCGAATCGGTCGCTATGAAAAACGTTACGGTCGTGCGGATTCGGACAACGACGGCGTGCTCAACGACGTCGAAAAGCAGGCGGCACAGGAACATCGCGACCTGCTCGATCGCAACGACGACGGTCGGGTACAGCACCGGGAACGTCGTTTCGGGCGCGCCGACACCGATAACGACGGTGCATTGAACGATGCTGAGCGGGCGCAGGCGCGGGCGAACCGTGACCGCATCGATCGCAACGACGACGGTCGCATCGGCCCTCACGAGCGACAGTTCAATCGCGCCGACCGGAACAACGACGGTGCGCTCAACGGCCGCGAGCGCGCCGTTCGACACGGCGACCGCAATCGGGACGGGTACCTGAACCGGCGCGAGGCTCGCCACGTCGCGAGGCACCGCCGCTGAGCTGATTTGTCGCGCTGCCGGCCCGCAGTCATTGGCGCGGGCCGGCCTTACCGTTCTGCCTCGAACGATATATAAATGAGGCATGACCGATTCCCTGCAATGCTATCGCTGCGGCGCCTCGCTGGAGGCGCTGTCATTGCCGCTGTCCCGCCAGGACCAATGCCCGGATTGTTTCGTCTACCTGCATTGCTGTCGCATGTGCACGTTCTTCGATCCGGCCGTCGTCGAGCAGTGTCGCGAGGATGATGCGGAAGAGGTCAAGCATAAAGAGAACGCGAACTTCTGCGATTATTTCCGCCCCAATCCCGCGGCGCACGATCCGCAGTTCGGCACCGAAGAAACGCGGGCGCGATCGCAACTCGATGCACTATTCGGCGATGCCGATGATGCCGGCGAGGGCGACGACAGCGGGCTCGGCGCCGCCGAAGACCTGTTCAAATAGCGATGGTCGTGATTCACCGATCGTTTCGCTTGCCCGAGTGTCGGGACTACTCGTTGGTCTTGCAGGCGATGAATATCGACCATGAGCTGGAGCGCGGCGTGTTCGGCTGGCGCGTGATGGTGCCTGAACACGAGGCGGCGAACGCCCGTGAGCAATGGCGGCTCTATCAGCTCGAGAATCGGCCCCGGCCGTTGCGGCACAAACATGTGGAGCCGCGTCCCGGGGCCATGATCGGCGCATTGGTCTGGGCCGTCGCGTTACTCCTGTATTTTTCGCTACAGGTTAACTACTCCTTCGGCATCGATTGGACCGGCGCCGGCAGGCTCGACGTGGGCGTCGTCCGCGCGGGTGACTGGTGGCGCACGGTCACGGCGTTGACCCTGCACGTCGATATCGCACACGTCCTCGTCAACATCGGATTCGGCGCCGTGTTCGGCACGTTGCTGGCGCGGGAGATCGGGCCCGGTTATGCGTGGGCGCTGATCCTGGCGGGGGGCGTCGGCGGCAATGCAATGAATGTCATCGTTCAGCGCGCGTCGCATACGTCGATCGGCGCCTCCACCGCGGTATTCGCGGCGCTCGGTCTCGTGGGCGCCTATATGTGGACGGCACGTCGCATGCTGATGCACAGCTGGGCCAGTCGTCTGTCGCCCGTCGTCGGCGCGGTGATCATGCTCACGTGGCTCGGCACCGGCGACGAGCGCACCGATATCGTCGCGCATCTGACCGGGTTCGTCGTCGGCTTCGTACTGGGCGTGATTGTCGGCCGCGCACCCCGCAGGCCGGGCGGCGACGTCCAGCACCAGTGGGTCGCCGGCGGCGTTGCGCTATTGTGCCTGTTCTTCGCATGGTCGCTGGCTCTCGGTACGACCGATCACCGACTCGGTGCATTTTGAAGCGACTGTATAAGCATCTTTGTTTGAGGTAAGGGGCGATGAAACAGATCGAGCTACCGACATTCGGAATCGACAATCTGAACGTCGTCGAGACCGACAGGCCTGAGCCGGGACACGATGAGGTGCTGGTGCGATTCGGCGCCGCGTCGATCAACTACCGCGACTACCAGATATGCGTCGGCGAATTCTCCCCGGATCAGCCGTTGCCGATCGTGCCCTTGTCGGACGGTGCCGGCGAAGTCGTTGCCACAGGCGACGGCGTGCGGCGTTTGGCCGTGGGCGACCGGGTCGCGCCGCTGTTCTTTCCCAACTGGCTGTCGGGTCCCGCGCTGGGCGCCGAACGGGCGGAGTCCTCGGGCCTGGAGGTGCCCGGCGTGCTGCGGGAATACGGCGTGTATTCGGAGCATGCAGTCGCGCGCGTGGCACCGCATCTAAGCGATGCCGAGGCGGCATGCTTCCCGTGCGCGGGTCTGACCGCATGGAGTTGCCTGCGCGACCTCGCCGGCGTGACGTCGGGCGACACGGTATTGATCCAGGGTACGGGCGGCGTCGCCGTGTTCGGGCTGCAGCTGGCGAAAGCCATGGGCGCAATGACGATCGTCACGTCGAGCAGCGATCGGAAACTCGAGACCGCCGCGGCACTCGGCGCGGATCACTGCATCAACTATTCCGCGACACCGGACTGGGGCGTGACGGCTCGCGAACTGACCGGAGGCGCGGGCGTCGACGCGGTGATCGAGATCGGCGGCACCGGGACCCTGAAGCAGTCATTCGCGGCTCTGAAGCGCGATGGGCAAATCGCCGTCGTCGGCTACCTCGCCGGGATAGAGCTCGGCCTCACGGTATTCGACCTGATCGAACGCAACGCACACCTGCATGGCGTCAGCGTGGGTAACCGCGATTCCTTCGATGCGATGATGGCGTTCGTCGCGGAACACGAACTGCGGCCCGAGATTGCCAAGTCGTATCAGTTCGAACAGGCCGGCGAGGCGTTGAAGATGGTCAGCCGCGGCAAACTCGTCGGTAAGCTCGTCGTGAGCATCGGTGACTCATGAAGCCGATCCGGATACTCGCCATCATCGGTTCTCCGCGGAACGAGGAGAGCTGGACCTATAAGAACATCCGGTTGATCGAGACCAAGATGAATGCAATTCGGCCGACCGAGGTCGAGTATGTCTTCGTCGAAAAACTTCGCGTGCCGTTCTGCGACGGCTGTCTTTCCTGCGTTCGAGTCGGGGAGGAGAGCTGTCCCGAATTCGAATCGATCGGTCCGGTTGCCGCGAAGATGGACGCCGCCGATGGCATCATCCTCGGGGCGCCCGTCCACACGTTCAATGTGACGGGGCTGATGAAGAATTTCGTCGAATACTTCATGTACAAGCGCAACCGTCCGAGTTTCTTCGGCAAGAAGGCGGTCGTGACGACCACGGCATCGGGCGGCGGACATCAGGTCGTGCTGGACTTCCTCGAGAACACGGCGACCGCCTGGGGTTGCGACATCGTCACCCGCATGGGTATCTCGAGCGCGCAGATGAAAAAGCAGCCCTACCGGCTGAAGGTTGACGCCGTTGCCGAGGAAGTCGCCCGCTCGTTCGTCGACGCGATCGACACCGGCGAACTCGGCTCGCCGAAATTCAGGCACCTGATGAATTTCGTCGCCATGCAGAACATGACGCGCAACCAGAAGGGGACGAAGAATTACGCATACTGGGAGGAGCATGACTGGCTCGACGCGCGGTTCTATACGGATGTGCCGATCAATCCGTTCGCGCGCCTGCTGGCCGGGTATATCTCACGCAAGATGCGTCGCGCGATGCGCAAGGGCAATGTTGAGCCGCATCGCTAAACCCGCCGCGCGAATACCTGCTGGCGCGCACGTTCGGGCGATACGCGCCGGGCGCTGGCAGTCAGCGCGGGTGATCCCTTAGCCTTTTTTCGTGCCGGCGCCCTTGCCGGTCGGAACAGCGAAGTCGTCCGGCTGCCATTCGTAGTCCGGGTTCTCCGGCGGTACGTCCTTCGCATAGGCCTTCCACGTCTCGACTCGCGAGTTGTCGAGGTTCCAGTGATCGGGCAGCGTCAGAAACTCGGGTGCTTTTTTCTCGATATAAGCGAGGACCTTGGGCGGCACGTCATCATAACCTGTCAACCCTTTGTGGCTGAACATTCGGCCGAACAGCGAACCGTTGGCGTACGGCGTCCCGCCCATTTCCATGAACGGCCAGAACTGCGATATGCGCGAGAAGCCGGCCGTGAAACGCGACGCGGGCACGTCGCGATCCTCGAGTTCGCGTTTCGAAAAGTTGAAGGTGAAGTGTTCGGAGGGCGAGACGCGTGCGCCGGTCGACGAGCGCGGCCAGCCTTCGGGAGTGACCGGGTTCGAGTATTCATGGGTGTAGTCCCACGACAGCATCATGTCGTCGTCGCCGTAGAGCTGCCATGGCAACACGAACGGGTAACGGCCTTCTTCGTTCGGGAAAACCGTGCCCTCGTTCATCAGCGTTGGCAGGTCGCCTTCGCCGCCCATCAGGAACTTCGGGATCTCGCTGCCGATCTTCCCGACCAGCACGTCGTTATAAAAGTGATAGACCTCGACGGTCTTCTCGGTGAACGGGTTGTACCAGGTCTCGAGAACGTCACCGGTCTCCAGGTCGGTGAAGTACCCGGTCTCGCGGGACTTGACCCACAGGTAGCCCTCGTCGTCGAACTTGCACAGCAGTGCGCCGGTACCTGTATAGCCGAACACGGGGATCATGCGCTGGTCGCCGAAGCGCGCGTACATCAGGCCATGAAACCCGCCGATGACCGGCTCTTCGAACCCGGCCCAGAGTTTGCCGAACGCGTAGAGGTTGTCGGCCGGATCCGCGTAGTCGAGCTTGCCGGTCAGTGCCGGTCTCGAACTTGCGGACGTGGGTGCCATCCCGGTCATTCCGGCGATGCCGAGGGCGAGCGAACCCTTCAGCGCGGTTCGGCGACTCAGCATCAGATCGGTTACGAAGTGGCTCGACATAGCGCGGCTCCTGCCAGAAATACGTGGCTATTGTATAGTGTCGCGATCGCGCCGAGCGGCCAGCCCGCGGGCGATGCGACAACAATCAAACAGGGGAAGTTGTGAACAAATTCGCGTTCAGTGCTCGTCACTGCGCCTGGCTGGCGGCGGTTGCGATCGTTGCGGCATGCTCTACCGTACCCGTCAACCTGCCGTCCGTCACGGAACAGCCGACGAACAATCGGTTACCCGGAAAAATCATCTGGCATGACCTGTTGACGGACAAGCCGGCAGAGTCCCAGCGATTCTATGAAGAACTCTTCGGCTGGGAGTTCGAGCGCATCGGCCCAAATTTCGGCGCGATCGCGAGCGCGAACTACACCCTGATTCGCCACAACGGTCGACTGATTGGCGGCATGATCGATGAAGCTCGGCTCAATACGACCGAGGAGATCTCGCAGTGGATCGCGTTAATGTCGACCGCCGACATCGATGCGGCGGTGGCGAAGCTGACACAGGCCGGCGGCAAGGTTTTTACACCGCCCACCGATCTTGCCGATCGCGGCCGCATCGCCGTGGTCAACGATCCGCAGGGTGCCGTGTTCGCGTTGCTGGAAACGCGCGACGGCGATCCCGCGGATGCCGAGCCCGCGATCAATGACTTTTTGTGGAATGAAGTCTGGTCTGACGATGTCGATGCGGCGACGGCGTTCTACAGCGAGTTGGCCGGACTCGATTCCGTCGACAAGGCCGTGTCGGGCGACAGCGCGTATCGATATCTCGCGGATGACGACACGCCGCGCTTCGGCATAATGCGGAAGCCGGTCGAGGGCCTGACGCCGCTGTGGGCGACCTATATTCGCGTGGCAGACCCGGCGGCGATCGTCGCGCGCGTCGAGGAACTCGGCGGGCGCGTCCTGCTGGACGCGAATGACAGACCGGCGGGTGGAAAAGTTGCGCTGATCGAAGGCCCGTCGGGCGCCGGTATCGCGTTACAGACCTGGGAGCCACCCGAAGACCGAGCGGGAAATTAATGATGAAAGGAAGAACTCGATTGGTGGTGCGCTGGTGCAAATTGCTGGCCGTCGCGATCGTCGCCGCCGGACTCGGCGGCTGCGACGACCCGCAGGTCTATGGCAGCATCGGCGTATCCAGCGGCTTCAACTCGTGGGGCGGCGGCGGTTCGAGGGTAGGCGGCAGTGTCTCGATCGGCGGGCGCATCATGTAGATCGCTCGCGCCGTCGCCTCGGGCGCGGCGTTCGATCGCGACGCCGGCGGCCGGCAATTCGTCGACTCGCGCTTAGGTCACCTGGCCGGCGACCAGGAACAACCCGACCATGCTGAAGAATCCGGCCGCCCAGATCACGGAGCGGAACAGATCCTTGTCAGTGATGTAGAGGATGCCGTGCAGGATGCGCGCGACGATAAACACGCCGGCGAGCAGATCGGTGGTGGACTGCTCGACGCCGACGATATGCGCGATGATGACGGCGGCGGCGAACGGCGGGAAGGCCTCGTAGGAGTTCACCTCGGCAGCCGCGGCGCGCTGATATTTGCCGCTTAGCGTGGCGCGCCACGCACGCGGATTAGCGTTATCGAACTCGCCCGCGCCGACCTTTGCGTAACCGATCCAGACCAGCGGCAAAAATGCCGCCAATGCGACACACCAAAATGCGAATGTCATGCGAATAACCCAAGCCAATGAAATCGTTATCCGGATATTAACGTAGAATCGCTACGCCATGTTCAGGAACACGCGGGACAGCTGGGGCACGATTGCCAGACGCTTTCACTGGGGCGTCGCGGCTATCATCCTGATCCAGGTACCGCTGGGTTTCTGGATGGTCGAGGTATACGAGGAATACGCGAAGACCTACGGCGACGATACACTCGTGATGCGGACGTCGAACGCGCATCACACCCTCGGCCTGATCGTGTTGGTCATCGCAATCGTGCGCCTGATCTGGCGTTTTTCGAACGTCACACCCGAGCTGCCCGACAGTTTGCAGGCTTATCAGCGCTACCTGGCCCGCCTGACACACGTTTTTCTCTATGCGATCCTTGTCGTCTACCCGCTGAG
>JBLYYV010000189.1:0-18103 GCA_048550095.1 Gammaproteobacteria bacterium | reverse complement strand
CCGTCTGTCATTCCTCACTCCCGTAGAAACTTGTTTATCCATAAACAGCCCGCAATTGTAGCCCGATATTCCCGCCTGACTGGTTGCGGCTTTCCGCAATCCGCGCGCGACAACGTTTACCAAACCCGCCGGGTGAATCCCGGAACCATTCGTCCGCTCCGGTGAATCGGTGTAAAGTAGCGGCCCTCATCGAGGAGCGGCATGAAATAGGTACTTCATGAAAGTAATATTAAACAGGTAGTTACCGCTTATATCTCGCCTGACTTTTAATTAACGGACAAGCACGCATGGACCTGACCTCCCTGACCGCCATCTCCCCGCTCGACGGCCGTTACGCCGCGAAATGTGACGCCTTCCGGGCGCTGTTCAGCGAATACGGCCTGATTCGCCTGCGCACGCTAACGGAGGTCCGCTGGGTCCAGTTCCTGGCCGACCGGCCCGAAATCGACGATTTCGGGCCGCTGTCGCCGGTCGTCAATGGTTATCTAGACAAACTGGCCGAGGGCTTCGAGTCGTCCCACGCGCGTCGCGTCAAGGACATCGAGGCCACCACCAACCATGACGTGAAAGCAGTCGAGTACCTGATCGCCGAGGAACTGGGCGACGACGCGGATCTCGCCAGGATCAGGCCATTCGTGCATTTCGCGTGCACCTCGGAAGATATCAACAACATCGCCTATGCCCTGATGCTCAGGGAAGGCCGGGAAAATGTCGTTCGCCCGGCGGTGCGCCGCGTGATCGAGCGTTTCCGGGCGCTTGCCGCCGCAACCGCGGACCAACCCATGCTCTCGCGCACGCATGGCCAGAGCGCCAGCCCGACGACGATGGGCAAGGAACTGGCGAACGTCGTCGCCCGGCTCGAGCGCCAGCTTGATCTGCTCGAAGGCGTGCCGGCGCTGGCCAAAATCAACGGCGCCGTCGGCAATTTCAATGCACACGTCGTCGCCTATCCCGAGGCGGACTGGCCCGCGCTGAGCAAGGCCTTCGTCGAATCACTGGGGCTGGTGTGGAACGAGTACACGACCCAGATCGAGCCGCATGACTGGATCGCCGAATACTGCGATGCGCTGGCGCGAATCAACACGATACTGCTCGACGCCAGTCGCGACATCTGGAGCTATATCTCGATCGGGTACTTCGGGCAGAAGCGCGTGGACTCCGAGGTTGGCTCGTCGACGATGCCGCACAAGGTCAACCCGATCGATTTCGAGAACGCCGAGGGTAATCTCGGCATCGCCAACGCGCTGCTGCGCCATTTCGCGGAGAAGCTCCCGGTATCCCGGTGGCAGCGTGACCTGACGGATTCGACGGTCCTGCGAAATCTCGGCGTCGGCATCGGACATAGCATGCTGGCCTGCGACTCCCTCCTGAAAGGACTCGGCAAGCTCGAGCCGAACGCTGCTCGCATGGCGGCCGATCTCGACGCCAACGTCGAAGTCCTGGGCGAAGCCGTCCAGACCGTGATGCGACGCCACGGTCACGCCGATGCATATGAGCAGTTAAAGGAATTAACGCGCGGCGAAAAGATCTCCCTGGAGGCCCTGGTTGGGTTCATCGAGGGACTCGAATTGCCGGCCGAGGCGCGACAGCGGCTCGCCGAGTTGACGCCGGGCACCTATATCGGACTCGCCGCCGATCTGGCTCGACGGATTACCGCACCCGGCGACGACTAACTGCAGCAGACCGCCCCGGTCCGATTTTCCGTAACGTGACGCAGTGCGCAGGGAATTTGACGCTGCCCGCCTAAAATACATGTTCCGGCAGGTTCGCCCGAACGCCACGTGCGACCGCCGGTGCTAACGAAACGGAATGGGATCAGGTCGAGGGAGGTCACGCAGGCAGATGGACGAACCGGGCACGCAAAGCCGGCGATGGGTACTGTCGTCGAAAGCGGATTCGCTCGACGCGGTCGTGCAGATCGCGAAGCTCGCGAATCGCTGGATTTCCATCTATACGCCGGACCTCGAAGAAGGCATCTACGATCAGGAAGTCTTCCTCGAAGTGGCCAAGCGACTCGTGCTGGCCAAGCGCTACGCGCGCATCCGCGTACTCATCTCGGAGCCCCACCGACTCGCGAAGGTCGGCCACAAATTCGTCACCCTGGGTCGCCGGCTGAATACCTACATCGAGTTCCGCAACGTCAATGAAGAGTTCCGCGACCACCGCGAGGCCTTCCTGATCGCCGACAAGCAGGCGCTGATGTATCGGGCCGAAGCGCGTCGCTGGGAAGGCGTCGCCGACACCTACGAGCCCGCCGTCGCCCGCCGCTATCTCGGCCTGTTCGACGAGATCTGGGACGCCTCCGCGTACCAGCAGGAACTGCGCGAACTGCGCGTCTGAGCGACCGCGCGGCACGAGCGCCGCATAAAACAACCCCAGCGTCCTTTTGCCGCTGCCGAATTACGCGGATAATTCACGCATGGGTACCGAATCCAGAATCATCTGTGCGATATCCGGTGGCGTCGACTCGGCGGTCGCCGCGCTGACATTGCTGCGTGCGGGTCATCGTGTCGAAGGACTGCACATGACCAACTGGGAGGACGACGACGGCTACTGCACGGCGGCCAAAGATCTGCAGGACGCCCGCAGCATCTGCGCCGATCTCGAGATTCCCCTGCACCATGTCAATTTCGCGGCGGAATATCGGGAGCAGGTATTTACCGATTTTCTCACCGAGTACGAATCCGGCCGTACGCCGAATCCGGACGTGCTGTGCAACCGGGAGATCAAGTTCGGCGTGCTGCTCGATTACGCCATGCGGCTGGGCGGCGAGCGCATCGCGACCGGACATTACGCACGTGTGACCGCCGACGGTCGCCTGCTGAAGGGCGCGGATCCGAACAAGGATCAGAGCTATTTCCTTCACCAGGTATCCCGCGCGGCCTTGAGCAGGACGCTCTTTCCGCTAGGCGACCTGCAAAAAGGCGACGTCCGGCGGATCGCCAACGAGGCCGGCCTGACCGTCTACGACAAACCGGACAGCACCGGCATCTGCTTTATCGGCGAACGGCCGTTCCGGGAATTTCTGAGCCGCTTCGTTCCCGAAAGTCCCGGCGACATGCAAACACCGGACGGCCGAGTCGTCGGGAAACACCTGGGACTCCCCTATTACACGCTCGGACAGCGCCAGGGCCTCGGCATCGGCGGGCTGGCCGACGGCAGCGATGAGCCTTGGTTCGTCGCCGCAAAGGACCCGACGCGCAACGTGCTGGTCGTCGTCCAGGGCCGCGACCACCCGCTGCTGTGGTCCGCCGGACTGATCGCGAGCAACCTCCGCTGGATCGCCGGCGAGCCGGCCGAACTGGGGGGCGGCAGACGGCTGCATTGCGCCGTCAAGACCCGCTACCGGCAGCCGGACATCGGCTGTACGGTCGAGGCGACCGCGGACGAGCTTCAGGTTGATTTCGATGACGCTCAGTGGGCCGTGACGCCGGGCCAATATGCCGTCTTCTATCGGGGCGACGAATGCCTCGGGGGCGGGCCGATCGCGCGGGCGCTGGCAGTCGATGATTCTGCGGTGACCGAAATCGACCCGCGAGTGGCCGACACAGGGAGCGCTCCGCTATAATTCCGCGCCTCATTTGAGCCCGCCGCGAAGTCGCCACATCGGTGAGCGGAACGCGAGCGAGCATAGCGGCCCGTTGAGGGCCTTCATACGGAGATTCTCGATGGCGCAAGCAATTGACGCAAAAACGGTCCTGTCCGTCGGCGGGACCGACTACCAGGTGTACTCACTCAAGGCCGTGAGCGACGGGCACGTCGACCGGCTGCCGTTCTCGCTGAAGATTCTGCTAGAGAACCTGCTGCGCCATGCGGATTCCATCGACGTCACGCCCGACGACATCAGCGCGCTGGCGAACTGGGACCCCAAGGCTGCGCCGAGCCAGGAAATCGCATTCACGCCCGGCCGGGTGGTCATGCAGGATTTCACCGGTGTTCCGGCCGTCGTCGACCTCGCCGCGATGCGCGATGCGGTCGTCAAGCTCGGCGGCGAAGCGGCAAAGATCAACCCGCTGTCGCCCGCGGAACTCGTCATTGACCATTCCGTGCAGATCGACAAGTACGGCACGCCACAGGCGCTGTCGCAGAACACCGCGATCGAATTCCAGCGTAACGAGGAACGCTACCAGTTCCTGCGCTGGGGACAGAATGCGTTCCACAATTTCCGCGTCGTCCCGCCGAATACCGGGATCGTCCACCAGGTCAATCTCGAATACCTGGCGCGCGTCGTTTTCGACGACGAAAAGAACGGTGAGCGCGTCGCCTACCCCGACACGGTTGTCGGTACCGATTCGCATACGACGATGATCAACGGTCTCGGCGTGCTCGGCTGGGGCGTCGGCGGCATCGAGGCCGAAGCAGCCATGCTGGGGCAGCCGATTACGATGCTCATTCCTCAGGTCATCGGTTTTCGCCTGAGCGGCAGCCTGAAAGAAGGCACGACGGCCACCGACCTGGTGCTGACCGTGACGCAGATGCTTCGCAAAAAGGGTGTCGTCGGCAAATTTGTCGAGTTTTTCGGCGACGGCCTGTCGAGCCTGCCGCTCGCCGATCGCGCGACGCTCGCGAACATGGCGCCGGAATTCGGCAGCACCTGCGGGATATTCCCGATCGACGGCGAGACCATTCGTTACCTGGAGTTATCCGGGCGCGACTCGAAGCAGATCGAACTCGTCGAAGCCTACGCCAGGGCGCAGGGCATGTGGCGCGAAGACGGCCAGCCGGATCCGCTCTACACGGACGTGCTGGAACTGGATCTCGCGTCAGTCGAGCCGAGTATTTCGGGCCCGAGCCGGCCGCATGATCGCATCGCGCTGAGTGATGCGGCCACGACTTACGAGTCCTGCCGCACGGAAGCCGGCGGCGGCGACGTCAAGTCGGTCAGCGTCACGAAGGACGGCGAAACCTTCGACCTGAAAGACGGCGCGATCCTGATCGCCGCGATCACGAGTTGCACCAACACGTCCAATCCGTCCGTGATGGTCGGCGCCGGCCTGCTGGCCCGGAACGCAGTGGCCCGCGGCCTGCGTGTTCAACCGTGGGTCAAAACGAGCCTCGGCCCGGGTTCGCGCGTGGTGAGCGCTTATCTCGACGAATCCGGACTGACCGAAGACCTGGATGCACTTGGCTTCAACGTCGTCGGCTACGGCTGCACGACCTGTATCGGCAACTCGGGTCCGCTCGACGAATCGATCGGCGCGGCGGTGCGCGACAATGACCTGCTCGGCTGCAGCGTGTTATCAGGCAACCGCAATTTCGAAGGCCGCATACACCAACTCGTCAAGATGAACTTCCTCGCCTCGCCGCCGTTGGTGGTCGCGTATGCCCTGGCCGGATCGATGAACGTCGATCTGACGAGGGATTCGCTCGGCAACGATCGAGAAGGTAACCCGGTCTATCTGAAGGACATCTGGCCCAGCCAGAAAGAAATCCACGAGATCGTCGGCGCGACGATCGATTCCGATATGTTCCGCACGAGCTACGAAGGCGTATTCGCCGGCGATGAGAACTGGAACAACCTGGACGTCTCGACCGGCGAGATCTACGAATGGGCGCCGAACTCGACCTACGTTCGCAACCCGCCCTACTTCGAGGGCATGTCGTTGCAGACCGATCCGGTCGAAGACATCGCCGGCGCGCGCGTGCTCGCACTGTTAGGTGACAATGTGACGACGGATCACATCTCCCCCGCCGGTTCCTTCGCGCCGGACTCGCCCGCCGGCAAGTACCTCGTCGAACAGGGCGTCGACCCCAAAGACTTCAATTCTTATGGCTCGCGCCGCGGTAATCATGAGGTCATGATGCGCGGCACGTTCGCGAACATCCGGCTGCGCAACCAGCTCGCTCCGGGCACCGAGGGCGGCTGGACGAAACATCAGCCGGACGGCGAGCAGATGACGATCTACGATGCATCCGTTCGGTACGCTGAAGAAGGTACACCCCTTGTCGTGATCGCCGGCAAGGAATATGGCATGGGTTCTTCGCGCGACTGGGCTGCCAAGGGCACGAAGCTGCTCGGCGTGCGCGCGGTCATCGCCGAAACGTATGAACGGATCCATCGCTCGAACCTGATTGGCATGGGCGTGTTGCCGCTGCAATTCAAGGACGGCGAGTCGGCAGGTACGCTGGGCCTCGACGGCACGGAGACCTACGCCATCGTCGGATTGAACAACGCGGAAGCATCCTCAGTCTCCGTGACGGCGACCAGGGCCGACGGCGGCACGGTCGAATTCGAAGCGCAAGTTCGCATCGATACGCCGAAGGAGCGCGACTACTATCGCAACGGCGGCATCCTGCACTACGTGCTGCGACAGCTCGCTGCCTGATTTGTCCCCGGACAGGGGTCAGACCCCATTTTTTTGACGGCACGTTTGGCAATTGGCGATATTGATGGAAAAAAATGGGGTCTGACCCCGTTCAGGTGGTTGCCGAGCGTTTGGCCGCTTCCGCCCACACGGTCATCCTGACGGGATCCGGTACGTCTGCGGAGAGCGGCGTACCGACGTTTCGCGACGCGCAGGCCGGCCTTTGGGCGAAGTACCGCCCGGAAGATCTCGCGACACCCGAAGCCTTCGCCCGGAATCCCAAATTCGTATGGGAGTGGTATCAATGGCGCCGCGGCATCATCGCCGATGTGCAGCCCAATGCAGGACACCATGCGATCGCCGAACTCGCGCGCCGGTCGGTGTCCCTGACGCTGATCACGCAGAATGTCGACGGGCTGCACCAGCGCGCCGGCAGCGATCACGTCATCGAGTTTCACGGCAACATCATGCGCAGCAGGTGCTCGGTTGATCACTGCGGCGGCGGCGTCGAGCCGCCCGACGACACTTCGCCAGCGCATTGTCCCGATTGCGGCGGCCTGGTTCGCCCGGACGTCGTCTGGTTCGGCGAACCCATTCCGCCGGCCGCACTCGAATCCGCGCTGCAAGCCGTCGCCGACTGCGATGTGATGCTGGTCGTGGGCACATCGGCCCAGGTCCAGCCGGCGGCGGGCCTCGCCGAGGTCGCCAAGGAACGCGGCGCGTGCCTGATCGAGATCAATCCGGAAAGCACGCCGCTGACCGCGATCGCCGATTTCGTTCTGGCGGGCCCCAGCGGCCGCATTCTGCCAGCGCTCGTCGACTCGCTGGGAGCACAGAATGCATGACCTGATCGACATCGGCGCCAACCTGACGCATGCCAGTTTCGACCCGGATCGGGCCGCCGTCATGCAACGGGCCGCGGACGTCGGCGTAAACCGCATCATCGTGACCGGTACTTCAGTCGAAGCCACTGAAGCCGCATTGCGTCTCGTCGAGGAGTACCCGAATCGGGTATTCGCGACCGCGGGCGTACATCCTCATCACGCGACCGAAGTCGATGCCACGGCGATCACGCGCCTCAAGGAACTGGCACAACACGATGCGATCGTTGCGATTGGAGAATGTGGCCTCGATTTTTTTCGTAATTACTCGCCGCGGGATGTGCAATTGCAGGCCTTCGAAGCGCAACTTCGAATCGCCGTCGATACCGGGAAGCCGCTCTTCCTGCACCAGCGCGATGCGCACGAGCCTTTCCTGGCCCTGTTGCATGAACACATTGACGACATCAACGGTGGCGTGGCGCATTGCTTCACCGGTGGACGCGAAGAACTCGACGCCTATCTCGAACTCGGGTTATACGTCGGCATTACGGGCTGGATTTGCGATGAGCGACGGGGCGAAGCGTTGCGCAACGCGGTTGGGCATCTGCCGCTCGATCGCGTCCTGATCGAAACGGATGCGCCCTATCTGCTGCCACGCGACCTGAAGCCGAAACCTTCGGGTCGGCGCAATGAACCGGGCGTTTTGCCGCATGTACTCGAGACGCTCGCCCGGCACATGAATCAGGAAGTAGCGGTCGTCGCGAACGCGGCAACAACCAACACGGAACGCCTGTTCGGCCTGCAGCGACGCTGACCGACGCTGGGCGAAAATCAGTCCTTGAGCAATTGGCCGAACTGCGTCGCGACGGCTTCGTCGCGAAGCTTCGCCCACTGCGGATAGAAAGCGTCGACCGAATCGGCAACCGCAGACTTCATGTCCTTGTGCAACTCATCGAGCATGGTTTCGAATTCGATGACATCGGACGGTCGCCCCTTCGTGAACTCGGCCTTTGGCAGGAATGCGATATAACCCGTGACGGGCACGTCCGGTAACAAGCGGCGAACGGCGGCAAGGCGATCGTAGAACGCCACCTGCGGATTGCTGAACGTGAAGCGTCGCTTGTCGGAGATCACCGTCCAGTCCTGCATGGAGTCGCTGCCGAAGACGTTGCCCTCCACGTCCTTGATCTCGATGACGACGACCCCGGAACGCGTCAGCAGCACATGCTCGACGTGGATCTCGCCACCGTCACCATTGGGAATCAGAATATTCGACAGCAACTCGACGCCCGAGCGCTCGAGGCGCGTCTTAATGCTGCGGCGCGAGCGCCATCGCCAGATGACGAGAATCAGAATCAACAGCGCGACGGCAACGCCCAGGCCCGAGTAGATCAGCTGGGGATTAGATAATTCAGGCATCGAGCAACAGCATCGCTAAAGCCGACGTCCGATTTCTGCGAGGTCGGGATCGATCGTGTCGAACTGCGCCGGCCAATCCAGCAACGCGGCGAGCTCCCGTGGTGGCTCGATCGTAATGCCCAGCAGCGGTTCGACGATCGCATCGAACTTGGCGGCATGCGCCGTTGCAACGACGATCCAGTGACGACCGTCGCGCAGGCTCTGCGGCAGCTCCCGGTAAATATGCAGGCCCGTCGCCGTGTGCGGGCACCACGCGATCGAGTGCCGGGCGTATTCGTTCTTGATCGTGTCGCGTATGACATCGTCCGTCACCGGGAATGCGCTGACGACGTCGCGAATCTCTTCTACGCCGCCGCATAAAGACCGGAGCCGCTCCATATTGCTCGGATCGCCCACGTCCATCGCCGATGCGAGCGTCGCCTTGCTCGGTCTCGGTGTCCAGTCGCCGCTGCGCAGGAAATCAGGAATCGTCGTATTCGCATTCGTCGCAAAGACGATGCGATCGATCGGCAGCCCCATCCGCTTGGCCCAGACACAGGCGAAGCCATTGCCGAGATTGCCGGTCGGGACCACGAAATTACTCGCTTCACCGGTCGCACGATAGTGCTCGAGGCTGGCCTTGGCGTAGTAGCACGCTTGGGGCAACAGCCGGCCAACATTGATGCTGTTCGCCGAACACAAGTGATGTTGTTGTGCCAGGTTTTCGTCGGCGAATGTCGCTTTCGCCAACCGCTGGCAGTCATCGAACTCTCCGCGCACGGCGAGCGAGATGACGTTGTCACCCCAGCAGGTCAGTTGGTGCTGCTGGCGCGGTGAAACCCGTCCGTCCGGGAACAACACCAGAACCCGTGTACCGGGCTTGCGGTGGAAAGCCGCCGCGACGGCGCCGCCGGTATCCCCCGATGTCGCCACGACGATCGTGACCGGCGGTTCGGCGTATTGCCTGCCGTCGAGTATCGCGACCATGTTGGCCGAGAGGAATCGGGCACCGACGTCCTTGAATGCGGCTGTCGGTCCGTGAAAGATCTCCAGCACCGACAGGCCATCGCGCTGCCCCTCGAGGCGCCGCAGCGGGACCGGGAAATTCAACGCCTCTGCGCAGAGCCGCGGCAACGCGCTCTCAAGACTCGTTCCCGCATAAAACGGCTGTAAAAAGCGTGTCGCGATATCGCTGAACGCCGTCAAGCCGTCGAAGTCCGAGATAGAAAATTCGGGCAGTGACTCGGGCACATATAAACCCCCATCGGGGGCCGTGCCGCTCATGATGGCCTGTTCCAGGCAGACCGGCTCGCTTGCTCTGGTACTGACGAATTTCATCGGTTCGCTCTGTTATCGACGTTTAACGCGTGGCGCCGAGGTAGGCTGCCAGCCGCAACAGGTCCGCGAAGACGCCTGCCGCGGTCACGGCCGGCCCTGCCCCGGGACCCTGCACGACCAGCGGGTTATCGCTGTAACGTTCCGACACGTATCGAACGACGTTGTCGGTCAGGTTCATGTTGCCGAATGCGTGATCGGCCGGCAATGCTTCGAGACGAACGGTCGCGCCATCGTTCTGGTTAAGCCGTCCTACATAGCGAAGTATCTGCCCCGACTCGTTGGCGACGCGCCAGCGCTCAGCCATCGCATCATCATAGTCAACGAGCGCGTCGAGGAACTGGTCGACATCGCCGTCGGCGAGGCCCTCCGGTACGAGGCTCTCGACCTCGAGATCCTCCAACTCAAGCCGCATGCCCATCTCGCGAGCGAGGATAATCACTTTGCGGGCAACGTCCATACCCGACAGGTCGTCGCGGGGATCCGGCTCGGTGTAACCCGCGTCGCGCGCCTCGCGCACGATCTGTGAGAACGGCTTGCTCGTATCGAATACGTTGAACAGGTACGCAAGCGTGCCCGAGAACACGCCTTCGATGCTGAGAATGTCATCACCGGTCTGGCGCAGGTCTCGCAGCGTTTCGATGACCGGCAGCGCGGCGCCGACGGTGGTCTCATACAGGAAGTGGGTGCCGTGCGCGCGACGCTCTCCATGTATTTGGTCGTAGTAGTCGAGCGCCCCGGAATGGGCCTTCTTGTTCGGCGTGACGACGTGGATCCCGTCGCGGAACCAGTCTATATACAGCCCCGCGATCTCATCGCTGGCGCTGCAGTCGACAATCGCGGCATGCGGCAGATGATCCGCGTTGACGTGCGCCGCAAAGACATCCCAGTCGACGGGCTCGCTCTCATTCGCCAGTACGTCCCGCCAGTTCGCGAGATCCACCGCTCGCTCAGCGAGATGCATGCGGGACGACGTAGCTATGGCGCGGACGCGAAAGTCGAGGCTGAACTCATCCCGCAAGCGTCCGGATTGCGCCGCGATCTGGTCCAGCAACACCCCGCCGACGTTGCCGGGGCCGATGAGGCCGACCGAAATCGTCTGGTTGGACAGGTAGAACCCGGAATGCGCGGCGCGCAGCGCGCGCGTCGCGTCCTCGCGATCCAGTACCGCGGATATGTTCCGCTCTGACGAACCCTGCGCGATCGCCCTGACGCTGATCCCCGCGGCGCCCAGGGTGCCGAAGAACTTGGCGGCGATGCCGGGCAGCCCGGCCATGCCGTCTCCCACGACGGCGATGATGCTGCAATGTTCCTGCAGCGCGATATCGTGGATCAGCCCCTGCTCGAGTTCGGCCCGGAAAGCCCGCTGCACGACGGACCCGACGTCGGCTGCATTCGCGCTCGGGATCGCGAAACAGATCGAATGTTCGGAACTTGCCTGAGAGATCAGGATGACCGAGATGCCGGCATCGCGCAGCGCCCCGAAGAGGCGGTCGGCAGTGCCGGGCACGCCGATCATGCCGGCGCCCTCCAGGTTCACGAGCGCAACGTCATCGACGGAGGTGACGCCCTTGATCGCGTGATCGTCGTTCTGCGGAATACCAATGCGTGAACCGCGGGCGGCGGTATTGAACGTGTTGCGAATCCAGATCGGGATCCCGCGGGCGATCGCCGGCGACATCGTCTGCGGATGAATGACCTTGGCGCCGAAATACGCCAGTTCCATCGCCTCGTTGTAGGACAGGTCGCTGATGACAGTGGCGTCGGGTACACGATTGGGGTCGGCACTCATGACGCCGTCGACGTCGGTCCAGATCGTGATCGACTCGGCTTCCAGCAACGCCGCAAGGATCGAAGCGGAAAAATCGCTGCCGTTGCGACCGAGCGTGGTATTCAAGCCCTCGGGATCGGACGCGATAAACCCCGTGACGACGACGATTCCCTGTCGATCCTCGGGAAATTCGCGGCGCGCATTTTCCGTCGAGGGCTCCCACAGCACCGCCGGACCCATCTCGCCGTGGCGGACCACAATGAGATTGCGCGCGTCGAGCCAGCCCGCGTCGCGCCCATCCTTGGCTTCGGCGGATCGCTGTTTGAGGAATGCGCCGAGTAACCGTGCTGACCAGAGTTCGCCGAAACCGGCAATCAGGTCCCGGCTGCGATCGGCCGCGGCGCGCACCAGCGATACCGCATGCAACACGTCGCGCGCGTCGGCGAGGTCCTGATCAAAAACTGCCAGCACGTCGGACGCGGCGTCTCCGTCACCGAGCAAGTCGCCGACCGTATTTCTGTATCGCACGGCAATCTGATCCAGGCCCATGCCGATCTCGTCGGGCGTTTTTTCGGCCGCCGCGACGAGACGCAGCAACGCGTCCGTCATGCCGCCCATGGCCGATACGACGACTGCCTGCCGGCCGGCGGACTCGCCGAGCAGAATCTCCGCGACACGTCGGAAGCAGGCGGAATCAGCGAGGCTGCTGCCGCCGAATTTGTGGACTCGCCAAGCGCTGTGACTCATGTAACCTGAATTTCTCTATTTGCGGGCAACCATGCCGGCGAAAATCGGCAGGACCCGGGGCGCGAAAAGCCGCTAATGATACCCTTTCTGCGGTCACGGAACAGCGCAGCGCCGTTGCAAATAACCGGGCGACTCGAAATAATCGCGGGACCGCTTCACTTCGATTTCAACGGTCCGAAACTGCATAGCACGCTCGGCGACGAGTCCGGAGAGCGACCGATGCCAAGAATCTTCATCGCACCCGCCGAACAGACCGGCGATCAGGCCCTGATCGACCGTTCGATCGTCAATCCGGTCGAACGCCAGGTCGTGATTCAGAACTTCAGCGACGCCACCTACCCCGAGCTCATCGACATCGAACGCCGCGGCCGGGGATTCTTCGCCTGGGGGCTGCCGCTCGAGGCGGGCAACGTCGAGCACTGGTTCCACATGGGGGTCGGCGATTTCGTGCTGATTTGCTATGACGGCGCCTTTCGTCACTACGGCAAGGTCCTCGGGCGCTACGAGAACAGCCGCGCCGCCGCGGCGATCTGGGGAGACCGCTCCAATGGCAGCGATTCGCGCGAGCTGTTGTTCTTCCTGTCCGAACCCATCGCGTTATCACTGCCGACCGACCAGCTGAACGACTATTTCTCAGATACGGAGGACGCTTTCCGCCAGGTGCCGGACGAGACACTGGAGCGGATCGAGGCCGACTTCGGCACGGTGGAACGGTTTTTTCGTCATCGCCTTCTAAATACCGAGGTCGGCGGCCCGATTCTCGACATGAGCGGCATCATCCGTCTGTCGGAGCGGGAACAACTGCGCCTGAAGGCGTTCGATCCGCAAAGTACAAAGGAAGGGCGGGAACTGATCGTCGAGAACATCACGCGTCGGCGCGGCCAGCCGCAGCTGCGCCAGTCGCTGCTCGTGGCTTATGACTCGACCTGTGCCATGACAGGCTGCAACGCCCCGGACGCGCTGGAGGCCGCGTACATCATTCCGTATCGGGGCAAATACACGCATCACACGTCAAACGCGATCCTGCTCCGGGCCGACATCCACACCATGTTCGACCTCGGCAAGCTCGCCGTCGATACGCGCACCATGACGATCGCGATCAACGACGAACTCCTCAATACCAGTTATCGCCTGCTGGCTGACCGACCCCTGCACTATCCGAAGGACGATACACAGCGGCCCAGCACCGAGGCGCTCGACCTGCACCGACGCCTCGTCGGCCTGTAGTTGAATGCGCGTGATGAGCGGCTAAGCAATCCTTAGTGTAAATCGACAAAAATCCTCTAAGATACTGTTTTATGAGTGACTTCCTATGAGAATGACTCGGGATGAATTCCTGGCCTGGCCGCGGAAAGCAGTCACCCTGCTCGGCATGTCCGGCGTCGGCAAGACCTGGCTGGCGAACAAATTGCCGAAGACGGACTGGTTCCACTACTCCGGGGATTATCGTATCGGCACGAAATATCTCGCCGAACCCATCCTCGACAACATCAAACGCAAGGCCATGGAGGTGGATTTCCTGCGCGACCTGCTCCGCAGCGACTCGATTTATATAGCGAACAACATCAGCGTCCACAACCTCGAGCCGGTTTCGACATTTCTGGGCAAAATCGGTCGCGCGGACCTCGGCGGGCTGACACTCGATGAGTTCAAGCGCCGCCAGCGCCTGCACCTGGCGGCCGAGTCGGCGGCGATGTGCGACGTCGCCGAGTTCATCGGCAAATCCCATGAAATCTACGGCTACGATCATTTCCTCAACGACGCGGGCGGCAGTATCTGCGAGCTGCCCGGCGATGAACCGATGCGCGTGCTGCGAGACCATACGCTGATACTGTATTTGCGAGCCGGCCCCAACATGGAAGAAGAGCTGATCCGTCGCGCGGCATCGGATCCCAAACCCCTGTATTTCGCCGAAAGTTTTCTCGACGAAAAGCTTGCCGCCTACCTGAACCATCGGGGTTTGCGGTCAGCGGACGAAATCATTCCCGACGATTTCGTGCAGTGGATCTTCCCCGAACTGCTCGAACACCGCAGGCCTCTATACGAGGCGATCGCGGACCAGCACGGCTATTCGGTGGATGCACGCAATATTTCGAGCCTGCGCGACGAGAACGACTTCGTCGAACTCGTCGCCGACGCCATTGCCCGCAAGGACGGCTAGCGACGATGACGCCGGAGACCCCGACCCAACGGTTCGTCGACGTGCTGGATCGGCGCATGGCCTATGTGGACACGGCAGGCGGCGCGGCCGGCGACCCGACGGTCGTCTTCCTGCACGGCAACCCGACTTCGTCCTACCTCTGGCGGAACGTCATCCCGCACGTTGCGCCGGTCGGACGCTGCCTCGCGCCAGACCTGATCGGCATGGGCGACTCCGACAAGCTCGAGGGCGGCGACGCGAACCGCTACGACTACGAAACCCATCGGCGCTTCCTGGATGCATGGATGGACACAATCCCGGGCAACAGCAACATCGTGCTCGTCGTTCATGACTGGGGATCGGCGCTGGGATTCGACTGGGCCAGCCGCCATGCCGATCGCGTCGCCGGCATCGCCTACATGGAGGCGCTGGTTCGCCCGCTCAGCTGGGAGGAATGGCCCGAGCAGAGCCGGCCGATCTTCGAGGCCCTGCGCTCACCCGCCGGTGAGAAACTGATTCTCGAGAAGAATGTCTTTATCGAACGCATCCTGCCCGCGTCGGTGCAGCGGGACCTGACCGACGCGGAAATGGACGCCTATCGCGCGCCGTTCGCCGAGCCGGGCGAGCAGCGCCGCCCGCTGTTGAGCTGGCCGCGCGCGCTTCCGCTCGGCGGGTCGCCGGTCGACGTGGTCGGCGTGGTCGAGAGCTACGCGGAGTGGATGTCGCATAACCAGGTTCCGAAATTGTTCATCAACGCCGAGCCTGGCGCGATCCTGGTCGGCCCGCAGCGCGAATTCTGCCGGCGGTGGCCGAATCAGACCGAAATTACCGTCAGCGGCATTCATTTCATCCAGGAAGACTCGGCCGTTGAGATCGGCAAAGCGGTTGCCGATTTCGTTGCCAGCCTGACCTGATATCCACAAATTCGCGGGCAAGTATCCAGGATATTGGACATATCGCGCCGCCTTGGATACCGTCCCGCTTTTCCACCACCCACCCGAGAAAACGAATGAATCTCAAATCACTTTTGTCATGCCTGTCCATCGCCTGTCTTGCACTCGTGTTGATGTTGCCGGCGCACGCACAACAGGAACGCGACGTCATCGAACTGATCAAGTCCCAGATCTCGACCCAGCGCCAGGCCCTGGTCGCAGAGAACCTGAACCTGACCGAGGAACAAAGCGATGCTTTCTGGCCGCTGTATCGGGAGTTTCAATCGAAGCGCGGACCGCTGATCGATCGCAGAATCAAACTGCTGCAGGATTTCCGGGATAATTTCGACGGGCTGACCGACGAGCAGTCCGCTGACATCATCGACCGCTGGCTGAGCCTGGAAGACGATATCGTCAAACTGCGGAAGCAGTACGTGAAGAAGTTCCGGAAGATCCTGCCGGAAAAATCGACGCTGCGTTATTTCCAGGTCGAGAACAAGCTCGACACGATCATCAATTATGATCTGTCGCGCGTTACTCCGCTGGCTGAGTAGCAGCGACTCCGACGTCATCGGCGTCGGCCTCAGGTGATTGAGCGGCCAGCGCGTCTGGCCGCTCATACTGCGTGCGGGCCAATACGCGCCCGGCCGTTTCGTAGCAGTAATCGCCGCGCCAGCGCCAACCAATGACGTAACCGTCAGGATCGATTTCCAGCGAGCGAATGCAGGTGCGTGTCGCTGACAGCGAGGACCCGCTGACCATGTCGTGCCAGGTGCAGATGCGCCG
Organism: Gammaproteobacteria bacterium; assembly: GCA_048550095.1. Taxonomy (GTDB): domain Bacteria; phylum Pseudomonadota; class Gammaproteobacteria; order Steroidobacterales; genus SMWD01. Next base: position 1,868 of record JBLYYV010000189.1, on the reverse strand, counting down.
CTTGTCGATCGTTTCGCAGGTATTCGGGCTGCCCCAGGCACTCGTGACGTCGTCGAAGTGACTGCCCTGCCATGACCCCATGGTATGGCCGAGGTCCGACGTGGTGCATGCGCTCACGGCGACGACGCTGAAAGCACAAAAAATCCATCGCGATATCTGAAGTTTCATGATCCCTGATCCCTGCAAGACCCGGCCGGCAAGCCGGCTGCAAACAATTCGACAACACTGAACAGCACCAACGTTAGTAGACGGCGGCAAGAAATTCTGTGATCCGCGTTCGATGGCGTGTGATCTGCGTCACAGTTCGAACTTATGTAAGGCAGTGAGCGTGGCGCGGATGTGGCCATACAACGGATCTCGGCAACTACGGATGCCTGACAGCGGCGACCTAGGTACGCTAGACTGACGACCGCGGCGCAACTGGACGCAGTTTCCGCGCGACACAACAAACAAAATCTCGAGAAAAAACAAGCATGAGCGACCAAAAAGGCGCGCGTCCCCTCGACGGGATTCGCATCATCGAAGTTGGCCAGTTATTGGCCGGACCGTTCGTAGGCAGCGTGCTCGGATACTACGGTGCCGAGGTGATCAAGGTAGAAACGCCGGGCGACGGGGACCCGATTCGCAAGTGGCGAATACTTGACGAAGACGGCACATCCTTCTGGTGGCGGAGCCTCGGACGCAACAAGAAATGCATCACAGCTAATCTGCGTACCGACGAGGGACGCGAGATTCTGCGCCGCCTGATTGAGAAAGCGGACGTCGTCGTCGAAAACTTCAAACCGGGCACGATGGAGAAATGGGGACTCGGCCCTGATCAGTTCAAGGAGAGCAACCCGGGTCTGATCTATTCTCGAATTTCGGGTTACGGCCAGACGGGTCCGTACTCCTCGAAGCCCGGATTCGCATCGGTCTGCGAGGGCGTCGGCGGACTCCGCTATGTCAACGGCTTCCCCGACGGACCGCCGGTGCGGCCCAATCTCAGCCTCGGCGACACCCTGGCAGGCATGCACGCCGCCCTCGGCATCTGCATGGCCGTCATCCGTCGTCAGAACCATCCTGGCGGGGGTCAGGTCATCGACACCGCGCTTTACGAGTCTGTATTCAACATGCTCGAAGGCGTCGTGCCGGAGTATGACGGCGCCGGCGTCGTGCGCGAGCCGTCCGGCTCGACGCTCACCGGCATCGTGCCAACCAACACGTACCGTTGCAGCGACGGCAAGTTCATCATTATCGGCGCCAACGGCGATTCGATATTCAAGCGCCTGTGCGACAAGATGGGTCGGCCGGACATGGGTGAAGACCCGCGTTTCGCGGACAACGCCGGACGCGTCGAACACGAACCCGAAATTGATGCCGCCATCACCGAATGGACGGGCTCTATGGATGCAGCGACCGCACTCAAGCTGCTCGAGGAAGCCGTCGTGCCGTCAGGCCCGATCTACAGCGTCGTCGACATGATGGCCGACGAACACTTCATTGCCCGCGGCCTGTTCGAGGAAGTCGAGTACAACGGCAAGAAGCTGAAGATTCCCGGCATGGTTCCGAAGCTCAGCGAGACACCCGGGCGCACGGACTGGCCTGGAGCCGAAGTCGGCGCGTTCAACGAGGAGATTCTTGGCGGGTTGCTTGGGATGTCTGAGGAAGAGCGTCGAAAGCTTAGCGACGACGGGATTATTTAACTTGCTTTGCAGGCGCGCGGTATTCGGTGAAGCGGTTTTGCCGCCTTACGGGGCGGTTGGATCGCGGGTGAATTGTCGAGCCCGGCCTACCGCTGCAAACTCTTTTCCTCCGAAGACTATGGAAAAGAGTTTCCAGCGCTCTCCGGTCTCTGCGGCGGTGGCAAACGGCGGGCGCGGTCGTCCATG
>JBLYYV010000188.1:0-5452 GCA_048550095.1 Gammaproteobacteria bacterium | reverse complement strand
CGACGCCGGTGCCCGGCACGCCGGACCTGGTCGATGTGGATTTCCAGTTGAAGGAAGGTCTGCCGGGTCAATTCGGCGGGGGTCTCGGCTTCTCCGAGGCGCAAGGCCTGATCTTCAACGTCAATTTCGTGCACACGAATTTCTTCGGCACCGGCAACCGGGTGGCGGCCGACGTGAATACGGGTCAGTTCCGGACTATCTACAGCATGTCCCACACCAACCCCTATAGCACGATCAATGGCGTGAGCCGGACGATCAGCGCGTCGTATTCCGATATCTCCCAGTTCACGTCCGACGCGTCCGAGCTCGAAACCCAGAATCTGTCCGCGCGCCTCGAGTTCAGTTACCCGCTGTCCGAGTTCCAGAGCCTGATTCTCGGCGTCGCGTGGAACAAATCCGAACTGCTGGCGAGCACGGGCAGTACGTTGCAGGCGCAGGACTGGGTCTCGAATAACGGCAATCCGTATCGAGTCGGAAACGTCGGCGGCACGGATTTCAATACGCTCGACCTGATCGGCGGCTGGGTGTATGACAGCCGCAACCGGTCCTTGTTTGCCAGCCGAGGATCGCGCCATCGACTGCTGTTGAATGCGACGTTCCCGCGCAGCGACATCGAGTACTACACGGCGACTTACAGCTTCACCAAGTACCAGCCGATGTCCCGCTATTTCACGTTCCTGCTCAACATGGACCTGCGCTACGGCAAGGCCTTCGGCGACACGACCGCGGTACCGCCGTATAAGAACTACTTCGGCGGCGGGCCGAACACGGTCCGGGGCTTCCGTGAGAACACACTGGGTCCGAGAGATACCTTCGGCAATCCATATGGCGGTAATATTCTGGCCGTCGGGCAGGCGGAGTTGATTCTGCCGATTCCCCAGAGTTGGGCGTCGCGGTCCCGGTTCTCGTTGTTCTTTGATGCGGGAAATGTCTATTCGGATGACGGTGTCGTGTTTTACGATACGACCTGCGTGACGAACAGCGAATTGACATGTAACGAAAACAACGAGATCACGTATAAATACAGCGATCAGGATTTACGAATGTCCTATGGTGCTGCCGTACAGTGGCTGGCGCCGATGGGCTTGTTCCGGTTCAGTTATGCGTTTCCGATCAATGCGGATTCGTTCGGGGGTGGTCGTTTCGGCGACGTGACCGAGCGGTTCCAGTTTTCGATCGGTGGCGCGTTCTAGGTTTCGACAATAGGTAAGGAATGATGACGAAAACTTCGAATATCTTCGCCAGTCTGATGATTGGCATCGCGCTCTTGATGGTTTCCGGGTTCGCGAGTGCCCAGCAGGTCAAGATCGGCTACGTGAATTTTGCGCAGTTGCTGGCGGAATCGCCGCAGGCGACGACCGCGATGGAGGTTTTGCAGGAGGAGTTTGCGCCGCGGCAGCGTGAAGTCGTCGCCTTGCAGGCCGAGCTCAAAGACAAACAGGAACAGATCCAGCGTGACCTCGATGTGATGGGCCCGGAAGAGCGACGGAATGCCGAGAACGAATTGCGCCGTGACGAGCGTGAGCTCAATCGCCAGCAGCAGGAGTTCACGGAAGACGTGAATCTCCGGCGCAACGAAGCGCTGCGCAAACTGCAGGGTGAGTTGCTGCGCGAGGTACAGACCTACGCCACGCAGCAGGGATTCGACCTGGTCGTTGCGGAAGGTGTGGTTTACGCGAGCGATGCGATCGATATTACGGCGCAGGTCCTCGAGGGACTCAAGTCCGCTTTCGGCGCGTCATCGGGCAGCTGACGCAGTCTTTCGCGGCGTGCACGGTGGTATGGGAATTCTGCAGTCATGAGCCTGACTCTCGGCGATATCGCGGGGCGTTTCGGTTGCGAGCTGCGCGGCGATCCTGACGATGAAGTCAGTCACGTCGCTACGCTCGCCAATGCGAGCGGCGGCTCCATCAGTTTCCTGGCGAACCCGTCGTATCGTGAGCAGCTGGCGGAGACCCGGGCGACCGCGGTCATCCTGGGCGCTGACGATGTTGACGCTTGCCCGGCGGCGGCCCTCATCTCCAGCAATCCCTACGCGGTCTATGCGCATATCGCGACTGAGTTGCATCCGCCGCATTCGCTCTCAGCCGGCGTGCATTCGACCGCGTCCGTCGCTGACGACGCGACGGTGCCGGGTTCATGCGAAGTCGCACCGGGCGGCGTGGTCGAATCCGGCGCCGTTCTGGGCGAACGCGTGTATGTGGGCCCGAATACCGTCGTCGGCCGGGGCAGTCACGTCGGCGACGATACGCGACTGATGGGCAACGTGACCGTCTACCACGGCGTTCGAATCGGCGCGCGTTGCATCATTCACAGCGGGGCAGTGATCGGCGCCGACGGGTTCGGAATCGCGCAGGACTCGACCGGGTGGACGAAGGTGCCGCAGGTCGGCGGCGTCGACATCGGTGACGACGTCGAGATCGGTGCCAACACCACCGTTGATCGCGGCGCCATCGACGATACGGTGATCGGCAACGGCGCGAAGCTCGACAACCAGATCCAGATTGCTCATAACGCGACCATCGGCGAGCATACGGCGATGGCGGCGCTGACCGGCGTGTCCGGCAGCAGTTCCGTCGGCGCGCGCTGCCTGATTGGCGGCGCCAGTATCATCGCCGGGCATCTGAGTATTTGCGACGATGTCATGTTGGCCGCCGGTACCGGCGTGGCAAATTCGATTACGAAACCGGGCGCGTACGGGGGGTTCCCGGCGAACGTCGAAGAGATCGGTCGCTGGCGCAAGAATGTCGTTCGTTATGGCCAGCTCGACGACATGGCGCGGCGCCTGCGAAAACTTGAAAAACAAGTGGCGAAAATAGCCGGCGATTCATGAGTAACGATACTTTGATTCATCCGACCGCGGTCATTTCTCCCGATGCCGTTATTGGCGATAACGTCAGGCTCGGCGCATATACCGTGGTCGGGCCAAAGGTCGAAATCGGCAGTGGGTGTGAAATCGGTTCACACTGCGTCCTGAAAGGCCCGACGACGCTGGGCCCGAACAACCGAATCTATTCTTTCGCGTCGATCGGCGACGATCCGCAGGACAAGAAATTCGCGGGCGAAGATACGCGGCTGGAGATTGGTTCCGGCAATACGATCCGCGAGTATTGCACGCTAAACCGCGGTACGACGCAGGACGAGGGTGTCACGTTAATTGGCGACGACAACTGGATCATGGCGTATGCGCACATTGCGCACGATTGCCACCTTGGCGATCAGATCATCATGGCCAATGGCAGCACGCTGGGCGGTCACGTGCATGTGGGCGACTATGCGATGCTCAGCGCGTTCGCCGCGATTCACCAGTTTTGCCGAGTCGGCGCGCATAGTTTCGTCGGCGCATACGGCGGCATCGGCAAGGACGTGCCGCCCTACGTATTGGTGTTCGGTACTCCGCCCAAGCCACGTGGCATCAATTCCGAAGGTCTTCAACGTCGCGGCTTTACGACCGAGCAAATCAAGAACCTGAAGGATGCGTACCGTTTACTTTATCGGTCCGACAGTCTCGTGGCCGATGCCGTCGAGCAACTCAAAGAGCGCGTCGCTGAACAGGCCGAATTGCAGATCCTGATTGAGTTCATCGAGAAGTCCGAACGCGGACTGATCCGGTAGTTCAAGGTTCTCGCATGCCGAGAATCGTCGTCATCGCGGGAGAAGCGTCCGGCGATCGGCTGGGCGCCAGTTTCATTCGCAGTGCAGTCCGTCTCAGACCCGATCTGACGTTCGAGGGCGTGGCCGGACCGGAGATGCGCGCCGCCGGTTGCAAGCCCTGGTTCGACGCGCAGGACCTCGCCGTCATGGGTCTGTTTGAAGTGATCCGGCATCTTCCCAGGATCCTGCGGATCAAGCGCGAGGTGCAGAAACGTCTGCTGGCCGATCCGCCCGATGTCTTGCTCGGTATCGACGCCCCGGACTTCAACCTGCGGGTCGAGAAGGTCGCGCGCCGCGCCGGCATTCCGACCGTTCACTATGTTTGCCCGTCGGTATGGGCCTGGCGCGAGTCACGGGTGAAGACCATCCGCAAGGCCTGCGATCGGGTGCTGTGCCTGCTGCCGTTCGAGGTGCCGTTCCTGAAGCGCCACAACGTCGAAGGGCGCTTCGTCGGTCATCCGCTCGCTGACGATATCGATGAAACCGTCGACCGGCCAGCGGCTCGACGAAAACTCTCGCTCGACGATGGGCCGGTCATTGCGATACTGCCGGGCAGTCGCGGCGGCGAGGTCACACGGATCGGACCTGCATTTGCCGAGACAGCGGCGTGGATTCACCAGCGCAGGCCGGGCATCGCGTTCGTCATTCCGGCCGCCACGGTCGCGCTGCGCGAGTTGATCGAACAGCAGTTCGCGGCGGTGGCACCGCAATGCGAGGTGCATGTCGTGGATGGTAATTCTTTCGATGTGCTGGCGGCCTGTGATGCGGCGTTGCTTGCATCGGGAACCGTGACGCTCGAGTCCATGCTGATGAAGCGGCCGATGGTCGTTGCCTACAAGCTGTCGCCGATGTCGTATTGGGTTGGACGCATCTTTCGCCTGATCAAGGTCAAATACATGTCGCTGCCGAACCTGCTGGCCGACGGCCCGCTGGTGCCGGAGTTCCTGCAGGGTGACGCGTCGCCCGATGCGCTCGGCGGCGCCATCCTCGAGTTACTCGACTCGCCGGATGGTTGCGCGGACCTGATCGGAACGTTCGGGACTCTGCATCGCCAGATGCGGCGCTCGGCGGGCGAACGATCGGCCATCGAAGTCCTCGACGTGGCGGGTCTGGATATCGCCAATCATTCGCGCAGCGACGACAATGCAAGCTGCTATCCTGACAACAAGGGCGATGCTGAGGGGGCGGCCGCGGGCGGTGACTGAAAAGCTAATTTCCATGACGATCGGCGGGGTCGACGAGGCCGGCCGCGGCCCGCTGGCCGGTCCGGTCGTGGCGGCGGCCGTCGTGCTGGCGCCGGGCCAGGTCATCGATGGCGTGCGCGATTCAAAGCAGTTGTCCGCCCGACGTCGCGAAGCCCTGTTCGATGTCATTCAGCGGGAGGCCGTGAGCTTCGCGATCGGCGTGGCCGATGTCGCCGAGATCGACGACCTCAACATCCTGCATGCGTCGATGCTGGCGATGCGGCGCGCCGTCGAACGGCTCGACGTCGCGCCGGAGCGATTGCGTATCGATGGTAATCGCGCACCGGACATGCCCGGCTACCACGGCTTCACCGAGACGGTTGTCGGTGGCGATCGCCTGTGTCCCGCCATCGCGGCGGCCTCGATCCTGGCGAAGGTCGTCCGCGACCGCGAAATGCTGAAACTGGACGAGCTTTTTCCGCAGTATGGATTCGCCCGGCACAAGGGTTATCCGACTGCGGCGCATCGCGAATCCCTGCGGCGCTTCGGCCCCTGCCCGGAACATCGCAGGAGTTTCAGGCCGGTGCGTCTCGCGCTCGAGGCCGCAGGAGCGT
>JBLYYV010000187.1:0-9168 GCA_048550095.1 Gammaproteobacteria bacterium | reverse complement strand
GTTTGCGGATTATCATTTCGACGAGCTGCACGGTCGAGGCGATCACCAGGATGTAGGAAATGATTCTCAGGTATGGCGCGTCGATGGCCTCGAGTACCAGGTTGATCGAATATGCACAGACGGATGCGACCAGCATGACGAACGCGACGGCGCCGCCCATGCGAGTGGCCGTCTCGAGTTTCGCCGACACGCCGAAGAACGGGCAGATACCCAGGAAGTACGCCAGCACGAAATTATTGATCAGTGCGGCGTTGATGAATATCGACCAGTTCGATGCGTCGTTCACGTCGCTGCCTCCTGCGCGAGCTTCTCGGCCTCGGCCTGGCGTTCCTTGATGCGATTGACGACCAGCAGCCAGACGGCCATCGCGAAGAATCCGCCGCTCGGCAGAACCATCACCGTCCAGGTCTGGAACGAGTCGGGCAGCACGGCGACGCCGAACAGCGTGCCGCTGCCGAGGATTTCCCGAACGATACCGATCGACAGCAGCGCTGCCGTGAAGCCGGCGCCCATGCCCAGCGCATCGAGTGTCGCGCGGCCCTGCGTATGCTTCGAAGCAAACGCCTCGGCTCGTCCGAGGATCAGGCAATTGACGACGATCAGGGCAATAAAAGCGCCGAGGCTGCGATGCAGTTCGAGACTGATGGCCTGGATCACATAGTCGACCGCCGTGACGAACGTCGCGATGATGCAGATATAACAGACGATGCGGGCTTCGCGCGGAATGAAGTTGCGCAGCGTCGATACCGACAGCCCGGACATCAGCAGCACGAAAGTCGTTGCGAGTCCCATCGTCAGGGCGTTGATCGCCGTGTTGGACACGGCCAGCGCCGGGCACATTCCGAGGACCTGGGCGAAGACCGGATTCTCCCGCCACAGCCCCTTGACGAATTCGTCGGTTGCGCTGACTTCCTTGCTCAACATCTACGGTGCCTCGGGTGCTCGATCGTCGCTGATGATGCGCGCGTCCCGCTCGAGTAGCGGGATCCACGCGTTCGCGCTGTCGTTGATGATGTTGCCGATTGCTTCGGACGTGATGGTGGCCCCGGTGATGCCGTCGATCTGCCATGGTTCGGTCTTCTCGCCCTCCTTGACGGTCACGATCGGGTTCGACAAACCGGAGCCGTCCGCCGCCAGCTTCGCGTACAAGCGTTCGAAGTTGGCGAGGAAATGCGGCTCCTTCTCAACGCGGTCACCGAGTCCGGGGGTCTCCTTGCTATCCAGTACCTTGAAGCCCGTAATGGCCTGTTCCTCGAACGAGTAGGCGTACAGGAGCCGGATGTTGTCCTGGTAACCCATGCCCTGGGCCGTAACCGCGGCGCCCACCAGCTCACCGCTTGCGCCGTAGCCGAGGAAGACCGGCAGCGCCGCCGGCTCGTCGACCAGAACGAGTCGGCCCTCGGGGTCGACGGCAATGCCGGCGGTCGAATCCGCCGCGGGCAAGACCTGCGTCACGGCTCGTGCGAGGAACTGCGCCTGGTTGTTACGAATTCGCGCCGCGGTCGTTTGATACACGCCGACGATGACGAGTGCGCACAACACGCCGATGCCAACGATGGCCCGGTACATGGACCAGGTCGACGTCGCAGGTTGTTGTGCGATCGCAGGCTTCGTCATGTCATGCCCTTGCCGGTGCCGAAGACCCTGGGTTGGATCAGCCGGTCGATGTGCGGCGAGATCGCATTGGCCAGCAGGATGGCGTACATGACGCCCTCGGGCATGCCGCCCCAGAACCTGATGACGCAGACGAGTACGGCGATGAACACGCCATACAGCCAGCAGCCCGCATTCGTGATTGGTGAGGCGACCATGTCGGTGGCCATGAACACGGCGCCGAGCATCAGCCCGCCCGAGAGCAACATGAAGATCGGTGTCGGATACGCGGCCGGGTCGTAGGTATGGAATGCCCATGTCATGGCCGCGACCGTCGCGAATATCGAGGCCGGGATGCGCCAGTTCATCATGTTGCGGGCCACGAGATAGGCGCCCCCCAGCAGGATCAGCAGCGCGCTCGTCTCTCCGGCCGATCCGGCGGTCAGGCCGAAGAACAGGTCGCCGCCAGCCGCCGCGACGCCGTCAAACTTCATCGCGGCAAGCGGCGTCGCCGCGCTGACCGCATCGTAGGCCGGTCTCGCGAGTGGCAGCGTCAGTGTCGAGGCGGGCAGGTCGGTAAACCGGCCGTCACCGAGGGGAGCCGCCCAATGCGTCATCGCTTGCGGGAACGCGGCCTGCAGGAACGCACGTCCGACCAGGGCGGGGTTGAAGGCGTTACTTCCCAGTCCGCCGAACAGGAACTTGCCTATACTGACGCCGAAGATGCCGCCGACGGCGACCATCCACAGGGGCAGATCCGGCGGCAGCGTCAGGCCATACAGCAGGCCCGTGATCGCGACGGACCAGTCGCCGATCGTGCTCGGTCGTCCGGTCATCTTGCACAGCACGTGCTCCGTGCCGACACAGCTCGCCGATGCCGTTACGAGCACCAGCGCCGCGGCGACGCCGAACGAATAGATCGAAAATACGCAGACCGGCAGCAGCGCGAGGAACACGTTGCGCATGATGACGTCGACGCTGTCGCCGCTCGTCACATGCGGCGACGAGCCGATCTCGAGATGTCGTTGCGTCCCCTTCATGCCGGCGTATTCAGTTTGCGAACCATCTTCTTCGCCAGCCGAAAGTACTGTACGAGTGGGATATGTGACGGGCACACGTACGAGCACGAACCGCATTCGAAGCAGTCCATCAGGTTGTATTCCTCAGCCATCCGTTCGTACATTTCGTTCTTCGCGAGCAGGCCGAGATGGGACGGATTCAGGAACAGTGGGCAGGCCTCGACGCAGCGCGCGCAATGGATGCACGGGTAAATGGTCTTGTGACCGGTCGAACCGCGTGTCTCCGCCGTCGTGAACGCAGTGATGCCTGACGTGCCCTTGGTGATCGGGATGTCGAGATTGGACACGGCCGCGCCCATCATCGGCCCGCCGAGGAAGACGCGGGACAGGTTTTCGGCTGTCCCGGTCTCGTCGAGCGCGAAACGGACTGTGGTACCGATCGGGATGCGATAGTTGCCAGGACGACTGATGCCGGGACCGCCGATCGTGATGACGCGCTCCTGGATGCCGCGCCCGTGCGGCAGCAGCCGGCCGATCTCGGCGGTCGTCGCGACGTTGATGCAGATCGCGCCGACGTCGGCGGGCAGGCCGCCGGACGGTACTTCGCGGTCGAGCAGCGACTTGATAACCATCTTCTCCGCGCCCTGCGGGTACTTGACCGGGCAGACTCGGACGTCGACCTGCATGTTCCGCGGGCGTTCCTCTTCGAGCTTGGCGGCCGCGTCGGGCTTGTTGGCCTCGATCGCGATCAACGCTCTGTCGACGCCCGTTGCCTTGAGCAGGTAGCGAATGCCGCTGTAAATATCCGCGGTCTGTTCGAGCATGACGCGATGATCGGTGGTCAGGTACGGCTCGCACTCGACGCCGTTGATGATCAGCGTGTCGAGCGTCTTGCCGTCGGGCGGTTTCAGTTTCACATGCGTCGGGAACGCGGCGCCGCCGAGGCCGACGATGCCGGCCCGCTGGATCGCGGAGATGATCTCGTCGGGCGTTGCGCTGTCGACGTCGCAGGGATCGCCATCGTCGACTTCCTGAGTTGAGGACGGGTGTGGCTGCAGGTACAAGCTCGGCTGCATCGTGCCATTGGCGCTCGGCGCCAGTGCGATGCGTTTGACGACGCCGGAGGCCGGCGCATGCATCGCGACGGACATGAACCCGTCCGGTTCCGCCAGCGTCTGGCCGCGCGCGACCTCCTGACCCTCGCGCACCACCGGCACAGCCGGCTTGCCGAGGTGCTGACTCAGCGGCACGATCAACACGGGCGCGAACGGGAACCGCCGGATTTCGAGATGGCTGGTCCCGTCCTTGTGCTCGGGCGGATGGGCGCCGTGCCGGAACGTATTCCTGCGCAACATGTCGAGCATCACTGAGCCTCGTTCACCCGCGCCAGATCAGTTGAACTTCTCGGCGCGCTTGATCCACTTGTCGATGTCCTTGGCGCTGCGGTCGCGCGGCAGGCCGGGGTGGATGATCTGCGCCGTGCACTTCTCCGCGGACTTCACGAGGTCGCGATACGGGCCGCCCTCGGCCGATTTGATATAGGCCTTCTTCTGGTCGTTATACGCGAAGATCTGCGGATTGATCATCGTGCACTCGTCGCAGGCCGTGCACTCGTCGGTGTCAATCCACGGCGCCATGTAGTCGCCCGACGCGGCCTCGATTGTTGGCTCGGCGATCGCCACGTCGCCGTCCGCGGCCGCGGAGACCGCGGCGTTCAATGCGCCCGACAGATCAGGCGGCTGCCCGCCGCTGACGAGCCCCATCAGGCCCGACGCGATCTTTTGCACGACCTCCTGGCGAATCCGTGATTCGAGTTGACCATCATCCTGCGGCTCGGCTTCCTCGCTGCCGGCGAGGTCCTTCAGCATGTGCCAGAAGTCGCGCCGTTCCTCCGCCGACTGAATCATCGAGTCCGCGACGAGCAGGCGGCTCAGCTCCTGCTTCGCGTCCAGCGCCCAAACGTAAGGCACCTTGCCCTCACGCTCGTCTTCGTCGAGGTCGAGATAGTCGCTGACGACGATCATGTCCTCGTTCCATGAATCGCGCGGGATCTTGCGGAAGTGCTTGCGGAAGCGCGTCTCCGTGACCGCGAAGTCGACGAATGTCGTCGACAGCTCCATCTCTTTCTGACGGCCGCGTTCGACGTAGCTGACCTTCGTAACCGGCCAGTCGCGATCGATGGCGGGGTTGCCGTCGAGGTCTATACACTCGGCGAGCGTGTTGCCGCGATCGGGGTCGTAACGAAACAGCGGGTAAGACCGCGATTCCACCGCCAGCTTGGCCTGGTGATGACCCATGTCGTCGCCGATGCCGTGTTCGGGCTGACAGGACGTATAGAGGTTGAATAGCGCCGGTCGCCGCGACATCAGGCCCTGCACGAAGCCCTCGATCATGTGGTTCGAGTAGGCCATCGTGCTCTGCATGAAGTACGTCGTCCGGTGGGCCATCGCCACCAGGCCGATCTCCTTGCGTGACTCCTGCTTGCCCTTGATGGCCTTGCCGAACTGGGCCATGTCGGAGATCTGCCCGAAGAATCCCGACGTGCAGGCCTGTCCGCCGGTATTCGAGTAGACCTGCGTGTCGACGACGACGACCTTGATCGGCTTGCCGGACATCATCGCGCGCGACAGGTTCTGGAAACCGATGTCGTACATCGCACCATCGCCGCCGACGGCGACGACCGGTGGGCACAGGTGAAATTCTTCGTCGGTGAAATCCTGCCAGTCGAAGTAGCGGAATTCCTCGGTGTGTCGCTGCGGGTCATAGCGGTCGCCGAGAACTGCCTCGGCCAGGCGGACCGTCTTGAAGCCTTCCGCCATCTTGGCCATGTGACCCTCGAATACGCCCATCGCCATCGACACGCTGTCCTGGAACAGGTGGTTCGCCCACGGGAACGGGTAGGGGTTGAACGGAAACGTGCTGCCCCAGACGGACGTACAGCCGGTGGCGTTCAGGATGCCCATGTTCGCGCGGCCCTTGCCCGTCGCACCGTTCTGGTAGCGCCACCTGAGGTCCTGCAGCCGGGCGATCAGGTCGGTCACGTCCTTCAGCCATTGCTTGTCGATCGGCTGCGTCTCATGCGACTTCTCGATCTTTCCGGCGATGCCGGCCAGCGTCAGGTCGCCGTCTGCATTCAATACGGCCGACATGTCCTCGACGTCGCCGACGTCGATCTCGCCGACGAGCTTCAGCTGGACATGCTTCTTCAGCTGGCCGATCAGTTCCTCGATATGCGCGACGTGCTTCGCGACGCGCGGCTGCATCAGCGACTCGACCGTTGCGACGAACAGATGGATGACCGTCTTCTCGGAGCAGCCGAGACATGCGCCGTCGCCGCTCGCGAACGGCAGGTATGCGTCCTTGTTCAGCAAGATGGTCTCGAGCGCGCCAATGCCTTCCTCGAGATTATCGACGCGCGCATACTTGCCCGGCGTATTCGGCAGGTCGAGCCAGAAGTCCCAGTTTTTGCGCAAATCCGCGACGCTCTCGTCCGTCTGTGGAATCGAGCGCAGTGCGTCGTCGCTGCAGACCTCGATGCATTCCATGCAGCCCTTGCAGGTGTAGGGATCGATCGTGATGCTGAAAAGGCCGCCGTCGCCGCCCTGTTTCTTCTCGGGCAGCGTGAAGTAGGGGCGCGTCAGCGCGAACTTCATGCTGCCGAGCTCGTCGCGGAACTCGGCAAACTCGGCTCGGAGCGCCTCCCTGCCGTCGTCCGGCAGGTCGGCTTCGGCGATCGTCGCATCGATCGCTTCCTCGAGCAGCGCATCCACCGAGTCGGCTTCGTCGGCCTCGACCAGCAGCTTGCGCAGCTTGATTTCGAGCTGGCGCACCGCGCGCGGCAGCTGCTCCGTCGGCAGCCCGCGCTTCTTGACGCGGGCCACGACGGTGTCGAGCACCTGGCCCACTTCGTTGACGAGGCCGGGGATGGCCGTATCCGGACATACGGTGTAGCAATCGCCGCAGGCCGTGCAGTTCTCCGGAATGAATTCGGGGTGATTGAAACGGATCGACGTCATATCCCTGAAGTGGGACGTGACGGCCGGCATCACGCTCATGCTCATGAACGGATCCGCGGGCACCGAGTTGCCGGCGCCCTGCGCGTACAGGCTGCCGGTCTGGTTCCAGAAACGATGGATGTCGGACGAGCGCGAAGACGCCTCGGGCTGGCGCTTGAGCATGACCGGGATCGGCAGCTGGCCGTTGCCTTTGCGCTGGTCATCGCCGACCTGCTTGTCGGTGACCTCTTTGATCTCTTCGAAGCCGCGCCGGACGACCCGCATGTTGTCCTCGACGACGCGGGCGCCCTTCGAGCCGAACTTGTGCTGCAGCTGTTCGCGGATCGCGCTCAGCAGGCCACCCTCGTCGAGCCCGTGTTTCTCGAGCAGCGGCGAAGTTGCGAAGAACGCGCCCTGGAACGCGATGCCCTGCATGCGTAGCTGCAGTTCCGGGTCCGTGGCCTCGTCGCGCGCGATCTTGAATGCATCCAGGTAGAACACGTGAATATCGTTGTCGACGATTGTCTTGCGATAACGATGTGGGATCGACTCCCAGAACTCTTCGGGCGATGCCGCGTCACTCTGCATGATCAGCCTGCCACCCTTGTTGAGGCCCGCGACCGCGTTCGTATGCTTGAACACGTTCGGGTCGGGCGACAGCACGACGTCGACGTAGAAGAATTCGCAGTTGACGCGGATCGGCTCGGACGCCGCGGCCAGGTAGTAACTCGTCGGCTGGCCTTTCTTCTCCGAGCCGTACTTCGGGTTCGCCTTGACGTGATAGCCGAGCAGGTCGAACAGCGTCATCGCGAGATTCTTACCGGTCGTGATCGCGCCCCAGCCGCCGACCGAGTGCATGCGGACCGTGATGCAGTCTTTCGGCATCAGGTTCGGGTTCTCGCTGCCGTGCAGGGCGAGGTCCTCGACGTGCGGGTAGGCGTCCTTGACCGACTGCTGATAGATCTCCTGCTTCGGCGTCATCATCGAGCTGCGCACGAAGTCGATCGACAGGTAGAACATCTTCCTGTGGTCGCCGTCGGGCAACATGTTCTCGACCGCGGCGATCACGCCCTCGGGTTGCAGGTCGCGGCTGCCGAGGCCGAAGGAGCCGGAGTACAGTTCCGGCAGGTCGTCGAACGACGTGTAGCGGGCGAGTTCCGGGTAGGCGTCGCCATTGCGGCGTCGCCCGTTCTCGATGCACTTGCCGAGCGTGGCGCGGACCTCGCGAATCAGCGGCAGATCCGCGGCGAGCGGCTGGTCGACGCGCTCGAGCACCGCGACGCCCTTCTTGCCCTGCAGTATTTTGCCGATCAGGTCGCCCGGGAACGGGCGAAACATCAGCAGGTCGACGACGCCGACCTTGATGCCGCGCGTGTCACGCAGGTAGTCCGCGACCGCCTCCGCGGTCGACAGCAGGCTGCCCTGGCCGAGGATCAGGTAGTCGGCATCTTCCACACGATAGGTCATGACGCGGCTGTAGCGCCTACCGGTCAGCGCATGGAATTCTTCGAATGCCTGGTCGGCGAGTTCGGCGATGTGATCGAAGAAGTAGGGTCGCTGCGCAGCGACGCTCTGCATATAAGAGTCCTGGTTCTGCACGACGCCGGCCATGACCGGGTCGTCGACGGTCCAGAGTTCGGGGATCCGACGCCGCGTATCGCCGTAGATGATTTTCTGCGCCGGGGTCGGGGTATCGATGATGTCGGCCGGGGAGCCGAGGTACTCGGCGATCAGTTCGCGCTCGGGCAACAGCAGCGATTCGATCAGGTGCGTGGTCAGGAAGCCGTCCTGGCCGACAATGCCGGGCGTCAGAGCGAGCTCCGCGATGCGGTGCGAGATGATGTTCAGGTCCGCGACGTGCTGGGCGTTCTTCGCAAAGACCTGGAAGAAGCCGGTATCGTCGACGCAGTGATAATCGTCGTGGCCGGCGTGTACGTTCAGCGTCGACTTCGTCATCGCGCGGCAGCCCATGTTCAGCACGTAGGTCAGCCGCTTGCCAACGGCCGCGTACAGCGACTCGTGCATGTACGCGATGCCCTGACCAGACGAGAAGTTCGCGGCCCGCAGGCCCGTCATCGACAGGCCCGCCGTGACGGCGGCGGCGGCATGCTCGCCTTCGGGTTCGACGAAAATCAGCGGCCGGCCGGAGATGTTGATGTGGCCCGCAGCGGCTTCCTCCGCCCAGTACTCGCCCATCTGCGTCGACGGCGTGATCGGATATGCGCCGGCGCCGTCGGTGGACTCGCGTTCGCAGGAGATCGCGGCGGTATTGCCGTCCATCGCCGCGCGGGTGCCGGTGTATTTAAACGTGTCTTGCTGTTTGCTCATGTACCGTCTTCTCGCTCATGTGGCCGCGGACGATCGCTCGCCTTCGCGGATAACCCTGTGCGCAGCGCGGCCCTTGCGCGGCCCCGTCTCCTTATCGAACCAGACTATTGCGCCGGTCGGGCAGCGCTCGATCGCGGCCGGTGCATCGTGTCGCCGGTCGTAGTCGACGATCGGTAGATTATCCACCATCGTGATCACGCCCGGCGGCGCGTCGACGGCGCACTTGCCGCAGG